>QMSU01000080.1 GCA_003650975.1 Thermoplasmata archaeon | reverse complement strand
GTGCTGCTTCCGCAACAGGTGGTGGTGTTTCTGATTCTGCTACCTTTGGAAGGGTGTCAGGAAGCGAGAAGAATGCAATGATTTCGAGAATTTTTGCGATAAGCAGAATGAGTGCCCCTATCAGTATCACCAGTGTGATGGCCCCTATGAAATACACTGTTCCGGTGGTTCTGAAGAGATCAACCTTTGTATGGTCTGCAATGTGGTTATAACTCCTTCTCAGGTACATGGTTCCTATGATCAAAAGAACCCATGCAATGACCAGCGCAATGAATATTCCTCCTATGAGTGCCCCCAGAAATCCCAGGGACGGTTCCTCTCCTGAAAAATCCTCTTCACTGATCAGGGTGAAAAATGAAAGACCTCCTATGGTGACAAATACGATGGCTGCTGCGGCAATAATGGCAATGAGAATGCAGACAAAGTAAAACAGATAGTTTCTGAATATGGAGTCATCCCTTGTTTCCTCGGAGATATATTTGACGGCGACGAATAACAGCACCAGACCCACGATGGGCATCACAAATCCTATTCCAGGAATCGCTCCCCCGATGAGTGAGAGAATCGCCCCTATCCCTCCAAAAACCTTTGCATTGCTCATTTTGCTCATTTACATCCCCAGTTATTGATTATGCATCTCTATAAAAACGTGCTGATTTTTGACGGCCCGATAAAAAATTTAGAATTATTTAAATAGTCTCCCAATCTTTTCTATCTGGTGATTAAAATGGGAGAAGATAAACCAAGTGGAATAGTTATACTGACTATATTGTACGTATTGGGTGCACTGGGTTACTTAGGTGCAGGAGCACTGTTTGTTGCAGGAGGCGGTTTCCTGAGCGGAATAGGTGGCGGCGTATTAGCAGCAATTGGTGCATTTTTCATTATACTCGGCCTTATTGCACTTTTGGTAGCATACGGGCTTTGGACAATGAAATCATGGGCCAGAATGATAGCCATAATAATAGCAGTGTTGATGTTATTCAATTTTCCCATAGGCACAATATTGGGCATCATTATTCTCTGGTACCTGTTCAAGCCGGAAATAAAGGAAGCGTTCCACTGATACCGATACCCCTTTTCCCTTTTTCTTTTTGTCTGGAACATATAGAATTACTTAAATAGTTCCAAGAGTTGTGATTGTGAGAGGTGCGTGCCATGGGTGAGTATGAAGAGGAGATGCAGACCGTGCATGTGGGTTTTTTTGAGAAAATCAGGGGGCTCATGATGCACCCCATGGAAACGTTTCAGAAAATGAGGGGAGATACGCTCGGCGAGGCCCTGCGATACTGGATTGTGCTGGTGGTCATATTTTCCCTCCTGTATGCAGCCGTATACCCCTTCTACATCGCCACCATGTTCTCATCCTTTGAGGGCATGGAGGGGGGACCGGACCTTGAGGACATTCCCATATGGGGCACACTGTTTGCCGGGGAGGTGAGCATCATCATGGTGCTCATCATATTCATATTGCTCGTGGTATTCTCGTTCATCGGGCTGTTCATTTCGGGAGCATGGTTGCACCTGTGGGTCCGGCTGATGGGCGGAAAAAGGAGGTACGCACAGACGGTGAAGGCCGTTGCCTATGCCCAGACACCCTCGCTTCTCTTCGGCTGGATTCCCTTTGTGGGGTTCATCTTTGGCATATGGTCACTGGTGCTGGAAGTATTCGGCATCAGGGAAATGCACGAGATTTCCACCGAAAAGGCGGCCATTGCGGTCATTGCCGCCATCGTTTCAATAATAATCATCGCCGTCATCATCGCCCTTGCGGTGATATTTCTCGTCATCGGTCTCTCCTCATTTCCAAGTGTCGATTGACCACGGTCCAAAACGCGCATAAAATGTAAAATTCAAATGCCGTTATCCATCATTTTCCCGCCATTTCTCCCTTGGGATACGATGCATATGTGCCACAACATTAATATTACCCTCTATATTACACATCCGTATGTATGAAATACGATTTCATGGTAGAGGTGGCCAGGGGGGAAAGATGGCTGCCGAGGCATATGCCCTCGCAGCATTTCTGGAAGGAAATTATGCCGTGAGCTTTCCCTTTTTTGGCGCAGAGAGGAGAGGAGCACCGGTGAAGGCGTTCACCAGGGTGGATGACAAGAAAATACGGATAAAGACACAGGTGTACGAGCCCGATTACGTGGTGGTGCTGGATGAAACCCTCATAGAGACACAGGATGTGCTGGAGGGACTGAAAAAGGACGGTACCGTCATCATCAATACCCAGAGAAAACCGGAGGAGGTGCGTCTTTCAAAGCCGGTGAAATGTGCCACGGTGGATGCCACGGGCATCGCGCTTGAGGTGCTGGGCCGCCCCATCACCAACACCGCCATACTGGGAGCGCTGGCAAGGGCAACCGGCAGGGTGAAAATCGAATCCGTGGAGCAGGCCATCATGGAGAAGTTCGGTGCACGCCTGGGCAGGGAAAGCGGGGAAAAGAATGCCAGGGCAGCACGGATGGCCTACGAACAGACACTGGTGGGCACCTCGCAGGGAGGCAAGGAATTTGTCCCCCGACCCCAGTGGCTTCCTGACGTACACGAAATGCCAATAGGGGGTGCCATTGGCACCATGAAAACCGAAGCCGGCCTGATCGGCATCGGGTCCTTTGTGGAGAACAAAACAGGTGACTGGCGGACCTTCATCCCCGCCATAGACAAGGAAAAATGTATCGGCTGCCGGTTCTGCTGGTTCTACTGCCCGGAGGGCTGCATTTCCATGGTGGAGGGAAAGGCCGAGGTCAATTATGATTACTGCAAGGGGTGCGGCATCTGCGCCCATGAATGTCCTGCAAAGGCAATAGAAATGACGAGAGAGGTGAAAGCATGATTCAGAAGCTCGAAAGGAAAAAGATGGTTATCACCGGAGACTATGCTGCTGCCTACGGGGGAATGATCAGCGGTGCCGAGGTCGTGGCCGCCTATCCCATCACCCCCCAGACGCTCATAGTGGAGGATTTCGCCACCTTCGTGAATGACGGTATCACCGATGCCGAGTTCATAATGGTGGAATCGGAGCACTCCGCCATGTCCGCATGCATTGCGGCGCAGGCGGCAGGCGCCAGAACATTCACCGCCACCTCATCGCAGGGTCTCGCACTCATGCATGAGATGCTGTTCATTGCGGCATCGCTCCGTCTGCCCATCGTGATGCCGGTGGTGAATCGCACGGTGGCAGCACCCATTGGCATATGGTGTGAATACAACGACTCCATGCCCCAGCGGGATACTGGATGGATGCAGATGTCATGCGAGGACAACCAGGAGGTGCTGGATATGGTCATCATGTCCTACAAGATCGCCGAGCACCGGGATGTGCTACTGCCGATAATGCCGTGCCTGGATGCGTTCATTCTGAGCCATACCGTTGAACCGGTGGAGGCCCCCTCCAGTGACGAGGTGGCCCAATACCTTGGAAAGTACGAGCCTGTGGCAAAACTTGATACGGAAAATCCCATGGCCATCGGCACCTTTGCACCGCCGGAATACATCCAGGAACTCCGGTATCACAACCATATGGCAATGGAAAACGCGAAACGAGTCATCAGAGAGGTCACCAGAGATTTCGCACGCACCTTCGGGCACGATTACCACGGCCTGATAGAAGAGTATCGCTGCGATGATGCCGATGTGGTACTCATCACCATAGGCACGGTTACCGGCACAGCGCGGGAGGTGGTTGACGAATTGAGAGAGCGTGGCAAAAAGGTGGGACTGGTCAAACTGAGATTTTACCGTCCGTTCCCGAGAGAAGAACTCCAGAAAATTGCCGAACGCGTGGGGGCGATAGGGGTGTACGACCGGGCGGTTTCCTTTGGTTCCGGCGGCCCGATGTTCATCGAGACGCGACATGCGCTCTACGGACACTCGATACCCATCATGAACTTCCTTGCGGGTATCGGGGGACGTGATGTCATGAAAAAGGATGTGGAAAAGATGTTTGAGATGCTCCTGGAGGCAAAGGAGGGAAAAACCTCAAAGGAAATTGTGTGGATCGGCACCAGGGGGGTGACACCATGAACATAAAGGACCTCTCGGACGAGATACTCTTCACCCCGGGACATACCGCATGTGCCGGCTGCGGCGCACCCCCCATCGTGAGGAACATCATGAAGATATTCGGAAAGGACACGATTATCTACACGCCGGCCAACTGCCTGCTGGTGTTCGGCGGAACCTACCCGTATCTTGCATGGAAGGTTCCCTATTTCCATGAGGCATTTGAGAATACCGGCGCCTGCATCTCCGGTGTTGCACGGGCCCTCCGGAAGCAGGGCAAAAAGACGCTTGTGGTGGGCATTGCTGGGGACGGAGGCACCTACGACATCGGCATTCAGGCACTGTCGGGTGCGGCGGAGAGAAACGAGGATGTCATCTACATCTGCTACGACAACGAGGCGTACATGAACACGGGCATCCAGCGGAGTGGTTCCACTCCGTATGGTGCGGCCACCACCACCACACCTGCGGGAACCAAGATACCGGGAAAGCTCGACCACAAGAAGGACATGGCAGAAATCATGCGAGCGCATGAAGTGCCGTATGTGGCAACCATGAGCATCGCCCACCAGCGGGATTTCCTTGAAAAGGCGAAGAAGGCCAGGGATGTAGAAGGATTCCGTTACCTCCACATAATCTCGCCCTGCCCCACCGGCTGGCGGTTCGACCCCTCGCTCACCATAGAGATGTCACGCAAGGCGGTGGACAGTGGCATGTGGACGCTTTTCGAGGCAGAATACGGTGAAATCACCAACATCTACAAACCGAAGAAGAAGATACCGGTGAAGGAATACCTCATGGGGCAGGGGCGCTTCCGGCATTTCACCCCGGAGATGGTGGAGGAACTGCAGCGGTGGGTTGACCACAAGTGGAAGCGCATCTACGGCGAGGAGCCGTAACCCTTTTTCCCATTTTTATGTGGATTCTGCCATTTTTTTGTATTGCTCATATCTCTCCAGCACGTCCTTTTCGAGCTCCCTGTGCAACTTTTCCGCCTCCTCCGGAAATGTTCTTTCCAGCACATTGTACCGTACCTCGCCCATTATGAACTCGTGAAGTTTCCCGTCGGGCTCCTTTGAATCCAGCTGGAAGGGGTTCTTTCCCTCTGCCTTACGGCGAGGGTCATACCGGTAGAGAGGCCAGTACCCTGTTTCCACCGCAAGTTTCTCTTCATGCTGCGATTTTCCCATGCCAGCCCTGATTCCATGATTTATGCATGGTGCATATGCAATTATGAGAGATGGGCCTGGATAGGACTCAGCCTCACGGAGTGCGCGGATGAGCTGGTTTTTGTTCGCCCCCATGGCCACCGATGCCACATACACGTAGCCGTAGGTCATGGCCATACGCCCCAGATCCTTCTTCTTGGTCTTTTTGCCCGATGCCGCAAACTTTGCCACCGCTCCCACCGGGGTTGCCTTGGAAGACTGCCCTCCGGTATTGGAATACACCTCCGTGTCGAACACGAGAATGTTGATGTCCTCCCCCATGGCGAGCACATGGTCAAGGCCGCCGTAGCCGATGTCATAGGCCCATCCGTCTCCGCCCACTGCCCAGATGGATTTCTTTGTCAGCATGGTACGTTCCTCCCATATTTCCTTCAGGAGCGGGTCATGGTGTGCATCCGCAAGCATCGCCTTTACGGCATCACCATACTCCTTTGATTTCTCCGCATCGTTCCTGTGTGCAAGCCAGCCGGAAAGGGCATCCCTCAACTCCTGTGGAAGGTCGTTTCGTTTCAGTGCCTCCTGCACCAGCTGGGCCAGTTTTTCACGT
>QMSU01000079.1 GCA_003650975.1 Thermoplasmata archaeon | reverse complement strand
CAGACCCTGTTTGAGAATAATTTTTATATGGCGTACCCTTTTTGGCATGGGGCTCGTAGCTCAGCTAGGTAGAGCAACTGGCTCTTAACCAGTTGGCCAGGGGTTCGAATCCCCTCGAGCCCGCTTCTCTAATAAATGGAGAGAAGATACTCCCGCTGTTTCTCGAACACCCTTGCCTGTTCCTGTATGACTCTCTCCGCATTGTTAATGTTCATATCGGCCGTTTCCAGCACATAGCCCCTGAATCGCCCCAGCCAGAGCGTTTTGAGCGCATCGAGTACGGTGTGTTTTTCTTGCGGTGTGGTTCTCTTGTAATGGGCTGCAAATTCGTACACCGTTTTTGCCCATAGCTCGCTGTCAAACTCGCATCCGTCCGCCACCACCCGTGCGAGTTTCTTTGCGGATTCACTCGAAACAATTTTTTTGATTAGTTGTTCCGAAGCCCGGTAACCCTCTCTGAATCGAGCGGTGATTTCTTCGAGAGCGACACCCACCGGGGCGGGCTCCTTGCAGAAGCATTCCCGGGGGGCAATATTTCTCCCGTTTTCACGGCCCCGCCAGATGTCCTCATAGTGGCGGGCCAGTTCGAACATGGTTCCCGTGACCTGTCGGAACATGGGAATGAGAAGTGCCTCTGGTTCAAAGTAGCGGGTTGTTGACTCATGGATTTTCAGATAAAATAGTCCCTCCCTTATCTCCATTTCATGTGCGGCCGCAGTGGTCACGATAAATATGTCTATGCCGAAGTCGAGTGGAAAGAGCGGATGCTTTCGAAGCGTTTCATAGAGCTCTCTGGACAGGCCGTATTCCCCTGCGATGGGCTGACGGATATCAAGGCCGTAAAGCGCGCGGGTGAACGGGTAAATCAGGTTATTGGTTATCACGCCATCGTATTTATCCCTGATATAATAAGGAACAACCAGATCGGCTCTCCCGTAGAGAATGGGCGAGGCAAACTCATATATCCATTCGGGTCGGATGCTGAGCAGGTCACCGTCCACCAGAACGACAGCCTTTGCGTTCACAGCATGTGCTATTTCGAAGATGGTTTTTATGCCGGCCCCCTTTCCTCCCTTCACAATATCCTCTGTTACCACTTTTTTAATGCCGTTGTATGGCTGAAAGAGAGTTGCCAGCTCAACGGTCCTGTCAGATGAAAACCCATCACTCACCACGATCATCTTGCGGTAGTCGGAAAAATGTTTGTGCAGCCCCTCGTTCACCATGTTGAGCACGTGCAGTACCGTGTTACCCACGTTTTTGCACAGTATGCCCACCATCACGTCGATATCGCCTGTGGCATCCGTTTGCAATCCGGGAGGGAGCATGGTATCACTCATTTTCTTCGAGCACGATTTCGAATAACTCCTCTCTCATTTTCCGGCGGGCCGATATTGTCCTGAGCCAGTCGGGGATGCGAGTACCCGTGGGTTTCTGGAGATACACCCTCCCGCTCTCCAGCATGTGCCTGCTGAACCGCTCCACAATGGTTTCCTCCAGATGCCTATCGTAGTTGAGACCATTGAATACCGCATCCGCATGATACTGACGTATGCAGTCCCGCGCCACCCTCTGGTACACCACCTGCAGGGATGTCAGGAATGGCTCGGAGAACTGTATGTGATCCTCCTCTGTCAATACCTTAAGAAGCGTCTGGAAAATGTCCCTCGCCATCCTCACGAGGCCCGTCTTCCTGCCGCCCATTTTCTGGTGCTTATGCTCATAAAATCCCAGATCAATCTGGCATATTCGCTTCCAGGCCACGTTCCGGTATATCTCCGCAAGCACACCGATTTCAATGCCCCAGTCACCGGGCACATCCACATCGATGGCAACATCCACTGTCATGGCAAACTCTCCGGAGAGGGGATATCTGAAGGCCCGTAGAAAACTCAGAAAATTCGGTTCGTATCCGAGTTCGTCCACAAATGCCTTCAAAAGTGGATGCACGAAGAGGCGAAAGACCCTTCCGTAGATGATGTTTTTCTCCAGATTCACCCGGGCATAGTATCCCTTGCTGAACTTAAAATCAAGCTCCGGTTCGAGAATGGGGAAGAGCAGTTTTGCAGGAATCATCTCACTGTATGTCTGGATATCGGCATCGTGCAGTGCAATGGCATATGAGCGGAGGCTGGCGATGCCAAAGGCAAGCCACACATCCCTTCCCTTTCCCTCATAGTCCACCACGTTTATGCCGTCCTGTTTCAGTTCTTCAAGCAGTCTCGTCACATGCGGACCGTTGCACCATATTATCAGGGGCTTTTTCTGAAGCTTTGAAAAAAATCGTTTGACATGCGAAAACTCCTTTTCACTCTGGGCGGAGAGAGGAATTATGATGTCCCGCACGTAATCGCATTTGTTCAACCCCTTCACGATGCCGTCAATGGACTTGTTTTCAAGCTCCCGGTATAACATGGGCATGATGATGGAAACGGGTCGTTCCACCGATACATCCCGTATGCTACTGATGAGTTTTTCCTTGTTTGCACATATCTCGTGCAGCGTCGTCACTTCCTCCTGCCTGATATCCATGGGTTCACACCTCACGAGCGTATTTTAATATTTCGATTAAATCGCTGGCGGCTATATCGGCATGTTTTCTGACTGTTTCGGGTGCATTGAATGCAATGCCGAGGCCCGCTGCCTCCAGCATGAATATGTCAACCTCACCGTCTCCCACAGCGATTGTGCGCTCCGGCGGTATATCCAATTTTTTGCACAGATGAAGCAATACATCCCTTTTGCAGATGGAATGCATCCTGCATTCATCGCCTTCTTTCACCGGATGTTTATTGTGCATTCGCACCTCGCCGGTAAAACGGTTTTCATGCACCACAATTTCATTGGCAAAGGCATGGTCAATCCCCAGTCGTCGCTGCACATCAAAGGCAGCAAGATGATAACTGTCGGTGGCAAGCGCTGTCTTCACACCCCTCCTTTTCAATTCTCCAACCACGTATTCGGCATTCCTGTTAAATGGAATCGTTCTGAATATTGACATGAAATCCTCCACGGTCATTCCCGCAAGCAGCATGGCTATTCTCTCGGTTTTTTCATACGGTTTCATATCGCTGTTCATTATGTCCTGAAGCTCCCCCTCAAATCCCCTTTCCCTGGCTATCACAAAGACGGTTCTCCCGTTGAGGAGTGTGCCGTCCATATCAAACAGCACGAGTTTATATGTCATGTCACTGCCCGTATTTTTTCTCAACGGCAGCCTTTATGAAGCCGTAGAAAAGAGGCGCCGGTTTGAGTGGATGTGATTTAAACTCCGGATGGAACTGCGAGGCCACAAAGTAGGGATGCCCCGGAAGCTCAAGAATTTCCATCCGTATTTTATCCTCGGCAATGCCGGAAAACACCAGCCCCGCTCCCTCAAGTTTGTCAATATACTCCGGATTCACCTCATACCTGTGGCGGTGCCGCTCCAGTATTTTTTCCTTCTTATACAGCCCGTATGCCGTGGTGCCCTTCTTCACTACCACGGGCTCGGCTCCCAGGCGCATGGTCCCGCCCATCTGTTCAATTTCCCGCTGCTCCGGAAGTATGGTGACTATCGGATGGGGGGTGTGCTCATCAACCTCTGTGGTGTTGCAGTCCAGTCCCAGCACGTGCCTTCCGTATTCCACCACCGCAAGCTGGAAACCAAAGCATATGCCGAGGAAGGGTATGCCGTTATCTCTCGCATATTCGATGGCCCGTATCTTTCCCTCCGCCCCCCGTTCGCCGAACCCTCCAGGAACAAGAATGGCATCTGTGGTTCTGAACTCCTCCTCGCCCTTCAGATTCTCCGCCTCTATCCATGTCACTTTCACCTTCGCATCAAGCTCTGCCGCCGCATGCCGGAAGGCCTCGAGTATGCTGATGTAGGAATCTCCGAGACTGGTATATTTTCCCACCATTGCGATATTGAGTGGCTTTGTGCCGTTTTTTGTTTTTTCGACGAAACGCACCCATTCCTCAAGATTCCCCTCGCTGTAGGGGAGTGCAAGGTTGTTCAGAATGCATCGTGTGATGTCCTGCTTCTCCAGCACGAGAGGAACCTCGTATATGCATTCCACGTCAGGGGAGGAAAACACCGCGTGCACCGGCACATTACAGAAGAGTGAAATCTTTCCCTTCACCTCCTCATTGAGTGGCCGGGGCGAGCGGGCAACGATGATATCGGGGGAGATACCGATGGCCCTCAATTCCTTCACGCTGTGCTGCGTGGGTTTTGTTTTCTGCTCCCCCACCACCTTCATGATGGGAACAAGTGTGGTGTGGATGAACAGCACATTTTCCTTTCCCTCCTCGAGCCGGAGCTGTCTCACCGCCTCAAGGAAGGGCATGGATTCTATGTCGCCCACGGTCCCTCCTATCTCCACGACGCAGATATCCACACCGCTCTTCACCGCCACCTCCCGTATCCATCCCTTTATCTCGTCGGTCACATGGGGCACAATCTGCACGGTCTTTCCCAGGTAGTCACCCCGCCGCTCCCGTTCTATGACGCTGCGGTATGCCTTGCCGGTGGTGATGTTGTTGTCGCGACTCAGATTGATATCCAGAAATCGCTCGTAATTGCCGAGGTCGAGGTCCACCTCCCCGCCATCCTCGAGTACAAAAACCTCGCCATGCTGAAAGGGGTTCATGGTACCCGCATCGCAGTTGAGGTACGGGTCTATCTTTATGGCGGTGATGGAATATCCCCTGCTTTTGAGCAAAAGACCGATGGAAGAAGTGACGATACCCTTGCCGAGGCCGGACAGCACTCCGCCTGTCACCACAATATACTTCGGCATAACTATAATAGCACACCCATTAAAAGAATTAACGGTTTTCACCGGCAAAAATCCCTCTCATCATCCAGTGGAGGAGTTGCCATCTCCCTTCATCGTGCTGACAATTTCCATTGCCATGGAGAGGCATGATAAAAAATCGTTGAGCGTGTGAAGGAGGGAATATACGCTCCCGGCATCCGCCCTTGCCACAATCACGTTTCCCTCCACCCTGCTCTCCACATATCCCTCATTGTCCCGTGCCACGGCCTCGTTCACCACCCGTGCATGATGTGCATCCTCGCACCGTATCCTCACCTCCCATGTCACCTGCACTTTTCATACACCTCCACCAGTCGCTCCGCCATTTTCTTGATATGGTACTGTGCCACAAACTCCCGTGCCCTTTCACCGACATCCTCATCGTTCATCGCCGCAATGATTTTTTCGGCAAACTCCCTCGCATCGGTGGGGCTTGCCAGATACCCGTTCTCGCCATCTCTGATGAATTCGGGAAGCGCCTTGGCGCGGGCAGCCACCACCGGCACGCCCGCCGCCATGGCCTCCAGCGCCACAATGCCCTGTGTTTCGTAGGTTGAGGGGAAGGCAAAGACATCTGCAGCGCGGTAGTAATCCAGAAGCTCCCCGTCGCTCACAAACCCGGTGAATACAAAATACTCGTCCAGACCCCGCTCCCTCACCTGCTGCTCAAAATAATCCTTTGCGGGCCCCTTTCCGGTGAGAATGAACACGGCACCTTCCCTTTCGAGCACGTGGGGTGCCGCTTCTATTAGGAGGTCAATGTTCTTCTCCTTCACCATTCTTCCCACATGGAGAATTATCTTTTTGCTGCCGTACCGCTCCCGTACCCTTTTTCCGTCACCCCCTTCAAATGCCTCCACCTCAATGCCGGTGGGCACCACATGCACCTCTTTTTCGCAGAGGGCGGCAATCCGCTGTGCCACGTACCTGCTGGGGGCGATGACGCAGGAACATCTCCTGAAGTACCAGCGGAGCCACACGTAAAACAGTTGTTTTG
>QMSU01000078.1 GCA_003650975.1 Thermoplasmata archaeon | reverse complement strand
GTTGGCTGTCGCCCTTTATCACGTGTTGGATAACACGTATGGTGCGCTCTGCGGAAGCGGTTCGGTGGTAGCAAGGTGTATTGTCAATGTGGGAGTGGCTGTCGTACTGATCGGCGTCTTTGGGATGACAAATCTATCTCGCACTGAGCGCGCTCGTGCGGGCTAACCATGCATTCACCCGACCCGCCTACGGCGGGAGGGTCAGCGGCGCGAAAATTGCAAAGTTGGGCTACAATGAAATTGAGTAGTCTTGCAAAGTCGGCGGGCGGGTGATGCTCACGTTAGGCTGCCTCTGTGCTAACGAGAAATCATCTATGATCAAGAATCGTCTCATCGTCATTTTGAGTGGTTTGATGCTGGCGTTGTTGCTTGGGTGTATCAACACGGCGGCTTCTTCCTTGGAACCGATTACGCCACATTCAGTAGCGGCAGATGCGCAGCCAGTCGTGATTGATACGGACATGGCAGCGGATGACTGGTTGGCGATCCTCTACCTTCTAGGACGGTCCGATGTGGATATCCAGGCGATTACTGTCACAGGGGCAGGTGAGGCGCATTGCTCTGCGGGTACACGAAATGCGCTCGACCTGGTGGCGTTGGCGGGCCGCCCTGAAATACCTGTTGCTTGTGGGCGTGAAGCGCCACTGGAAGGAGATCTTGCTTTCCCAACAGAGTGGAGGGAACGGGTTGATGATCTACTTGGTCTGACGCTTCCCGAGAATAGGAGAGAAGCTTCTAGCGAGTCGGCAGTCGAGTTGCTGGCTCGAATCATACAAGGATCACCACAAAGGGTGCATCTCATTACGCTGGGTCCGCTGACGAATGTGGGGGAGTTGTTGGAAGCTGAGCCTGGGTTGGTGATAAATCTGGAAATGATCACAGTGATGGGTGGAGCGGTGGAGGTAGCAGGTAATGTCGGATCGTCTTCAGGTATCGAGAATGAAGTAGCAGAGTGGAATATCTATGTGGACCCCCGGGCAGCAGCGGAGGTTCTTGATTCGGGAGCACCGATAACACTGGTGCCGCTGGACGCGACCAATGGTGCGCCTGTAACGATGGAGTTCTACAGACGTCTGGAGAGGGATCGGACGACGTCTGTAGCAGAGTTTGTGTACCGTGTGCTGGCAGCGCAGGAGCAATACGTTCGTTCAGGATCGTATTACTTCTGGGACCCGCTTGCGGCAGCTATCGCGATCGAAGAAGGGTTGGCCACCTTTCGGGAGATACCCTTGGTAGTGGTTGAAGAAGAGGGGGCAGAAAGCGGACGAACACTAGAGAGTGAGAGGGGGGTCATCATACGAGTGGCGATGACAGCTGATCGGGAGCGATTTGAGGCGCTATTCTTGGATGCCGTGAATGGCCGTCTGCCGTAGAGAGTAATGAGGCAGCCTAACCCGCGGCTGGAGCCGACAGCGCCTCCGCTCGCTCCGGCGCTGCGGCTCAGCCGCAGGTCGTTGGGCAGCGCAAGAATAGTTAGGAGCAGCAAAAGAAAGCCATGTCAGTCATTAATCGATTAGCGACTACACTTGGGAGACGCGACGACGTTCCCAACCGAGAACTTGCCAGGGAGTTGGCAGAAACAAAAGCCGTAGAAGATATTCGCGAGTTGGTTGCCAATTTGCAAAACCGCGACCGCAAGATACAGAGCGATTGCATCAAGGTGCTGTATGAAGTTGGCTATATTGCACCTGAACTGATTGCAGAGTATGCGGAAGATTTTCTCGCGCTGTTGAGAAGCAGAAACAACCGGCTGGTTTGGGGCGGGATGAGTGCGCTGGCCGCAATAGCAAAGTTGTCAGCATCTACGCTATTTGACCATTGGGAAGAGATACGAGAAGCGATAGAAAAAGGATCTGTGATAACAGTAGATCGGGGCATTAAGGCGTTGTCCATCGTAGCGGCACAGAGGACTGAATATGGGGCAGTGATTTTCCCCTATTTGCTTACCCATTTGGGGAGATGCCGTCCAAAAGATGTGTCGCGAGACGCAGAGGCAATATTGGTGGCAGTAAATAGTGGCAACAAAAAGGAGTTTGTTGCAGTTATCAACGCAAGGATGGGTGATATGAGACCCGCTCAGGTGAAGCGATTGAAGAAAGTGCTTGCAGTAGCGGAGAAACGTTGAAGTATAAATGGTCGCTACCCAACCACGGCTGCAGCGGACAACGGCTACGCCGCTCGCGAACGCGGGCGCGAAGTGCAAAGAAAGTAGCGAGTTGGCCGTGGTGGTATTGCAGTCACCGCCGCTGCCGCTGCCGCTGAGCCAAACGTTAGGCGGGCAGGATTATGTAATGGGGCCAATAACAATCATCTTGAAGAGCAATCTTCGGGCTTTTTCGTTGCTGTTTTCTATTGTGCTAGTAGCATCCTTGCTCATGCTTCTGATGACTTCATGTGAAGGAGCAGATGAATCATCATTAGCATCTGCTACGATGACACTTTCACTTTCTCAAACATTGATACCGGGAGCTACGGTTTCACCAGTGTCGACTGTAACATCTTTCCCTGTGATTTCTTCCACTCACACACCGCTTTTTACACCGTCGCCGGTTCCCACTCTTGCACCATATACGCCGAGCAGCATGCACCTTACGAATGAAGAGGTTGTCTATCTTCTCTTTGACTATCGCTATCCAAATCTAAGGGATTGCACATTAGAACAATGGCGGGTTTTAGCGATAGACCGATTTGGTGGAATAAATCAGCAGCGAGTAGATCTGGATGGTGACGAGGAACTGGAAATCGTTGTTCACAATGCGAATGACACTTTTGAGCCGTATATTGCGATTCTGGACTACAATAGTCGTGTTTGGGAGGTGTCGCTGTATGCAAATAGGAATGGTCATTATTGTGGGTATACACAAGCAACTGTAGAGGCTAACCAGGTGGTAGTTGACTTCCTTACTTGTGGTGGTGGCACAGGTATTATTGGCCTTTCCTGGGAGCAGAGTTGGATTCAGTGTCAAGAAAGTGGTTGTGCCATTGTTTGGTCGGCAACTTTATTGAGCACCATTCGCGGGGTCAACACGTATGCGAATCGTACCTATGATGTATCTGAGATTTTGCAATCTGACCCACATACCATTCAGTTAACCACTCGCCACTTTAGCGTGAGTGATATTCCAGTTAATGAATTAGCTCCTCTCTCACCCCATATGGCTCATCGGGTTGTCGGGCCAGACACGATTGAGATTTTCCGCTGGGATGGGAGTGCATATCGAAGCATAAGCCGTACTCAGGGAGCGCGGGGGATGGTTGTCTCACGCGAGTTCGATTTTCTTACAAATGAGACTCGTAACCTTGTGTACCATATCTTGGTCCGACCTTTTCAAGAGGTTTCTGAAAACAGTGTAGCACTCGTTGATCCTGAAGGCTATAATGCCGCAAAGGCTGACTTTTGGGGATTGCCGTTGTCGAATGAAGAGGAGATTGATTGGGGTACGGTGGAAGAGATTCCAGTGGTTGCACTGCATAATGGCACCGCTGAAGAACTGGGAGAGTGGATTGCAGGCATTGTGGGGGCTGAGAATCGCGCCCTTTGTCGTTTGACAGTTCAGCGGCATTCAGATGGTATCTTCTTGCTCTCGGGGCGAATAGATGTGCCTTGTATTGAAGATTTTACATCACTTGCCTGGGTTGATGTCACGGGAGATGGTGAAGATGAACTTTTCCTCCGGACGATTCCACCATACGAAGATACTTACAAGACAGGTGCGAGCTATCAGCGGTTGCACATTTACACTGTGGGGGATGAGGTCATTGAACTGGCAGTACTAGATGGTGAACTTAACGGTTCTGATGGTGAGGGAGTTCGTTGGGAGGACTTGGACGGGGATGGCACTGTCGAGATATTATTGGGGTTACCTTTGCTTGACATCGAGGACAGGGAATTTCCTGATACGCTTGCCCGCCGCTTTCGGATATTGCGTTGGGACTCGGAGAGCCGCGAATTTGTTGAAGGTGGTATATGGATAGCAGGTGGCCCAGATTGATAGAAAATGTTGCACGCCTAACAACTCGCTGGAGCTGACAGGGCTATCATGGAGCTTTGCGGGGTTTGTTGAGGTAGCCGCCGAGGTTGGCGGGCGAGAGCTAGCGGCATGGGCCGCCCTGCAGCTCAGCTCGGACCGTTGGGCGGCATCATCAACTGTTGAATGATTTATATTTACAGGAGGTATTCTGATGAGAAAAAGAATGATTGCAATTACAGTCCCGGTGATAGTAACCCTGCTCCTGGGGAGCAGTATCTCGATCACATTGGCGGACGATTGGAATCCAATAAACCCAGATACGCCGCCAAGTGAGCGGCACGGGCACTCTGTGGTGACCCTGCCGGATGGACGGGTGATGCTGTTTGGCGGGCAAGGGTATCAAGGAGACTTGAAAAACGACCTGTTCATATATGATGCAAACGGCTGGAACGAGGTCATCCCCGCCAATGACCCGCCGCCCGCGCGCAAGGATGCCAAAACCTGGGTCCTGGGAGAAAAGTTGTGGGTGTTCGGCGGCTTCGGGGAAAACGGCCCGTTGAATGACCTGTGGACCTACGATCTCCCGTCCCACGGATGGTCTCAGCCGGTCACCGGCGGTCAGCCCCCGCCAGCGCGGAGCGGTCACGCCGTTGCCCAGATGTCAGACGGAAGCGTACTCATCAGCGGCGGTACCGACGAAAACGGGCAGAAACTGAACGATTTCTGGAAACTCTCTCCTTCGGGCCACTACGAGCAACTGCCGAATTGCCCCAGGGCCTACAGTGACCATATTGCCCATTTGATTGACGATGACCTGTTCCTGGTGTTCGGGGAACCGGGCGTCATCGGCATGTATCAGTTCTCTTCGGGGATGTGGGGGATCAGTTCGGGCGGGCCTCCGTTGAGCGGTCACGCCTCATCGGTGATGGCGGAAAACGAGAAGGGGGAGAATATCATCTTCATATTCGGCGGCAAAGACGAGTACGGTAACGAAGTAGATATCGTCTATGAATTCAACACCGCCACCGGGGAGTTGACGGAAAGGGCAGAACGAATGCCTTACTCCGTATACGACCACGATTCCGCGAGGATACCAGCAAGTTGGCAGCAACAAACCCGCTCTTCCCAGAACACCTCTCAGGGACTGCGCGTTCTGCTCTTTGGCGGCATCAGTGGAGGCAAAGTAATCAGTACCACACTAGAGTTCTTTTCTCCGGCCATTGATCTATCGCCATCGAGCAAGCGTGTGACTCCAGACACTGCTTCCGTGGGCGAGGTGGTGACGTATACCGTGCGCCTGGTCAACAGTGGCTTGTTCAGTGCGACAGTCGCCTTCACCGATACTCTCCCCGCCGCATTGCAACTTCAGGGCAGCCCCACTGCCAGTTCCGGCGGCGTGCCCGGCGTGGACGGACAAACCATCACTTGGTTGGGAACTGTCGCCAGCAACTCGACCGTCACCATCACATACGTCACGATGCTGACCTCCACCAATACGTCAATGCCGAGTGTCGTCAATGCGGCGCATATAGATGATGGAACCAGCAATGTTTACACGCGCTTGGCCTTTGTCAACGGGCGCAGGGTCTTTTTGCCACTCGTCCTCAAGCATTGATGAAGATGACAAGTGGCCGCCCAACAAATGCTTGCAGCCGACGTTGCTACCGCGCCGCGCCAGCGAAGGCTCTGGTTATTCTGGCGAGTCTTGCCCGCGAAGGAGTCTTTGATACCCGCAACGCGGCTGAACCCAGCCGTTAGCGGTGGTCGGTGAGGTGATTGGCCGGTTCGTCGTCCAAGAGGACGTTACGTAGGATTTTCAGGGGGAGGGGGATGAC
>QMSU01000077.1 GCA_003650975.1 Thermoplasmata archaeon | reverse complement strand
AGGTGGAAAATGGAGTACTTTAGGGAAAAAATGGAGTGGATGTCCTTCAGAAGGTTTCTGCTTGATATGGCCCATCTCGAGAAATATGCCACAGAAGACCTTGTCATCTGGAAAGAATGGCTCGTGTACGCCACGGCACTCGGTGCCGGCAAACGGGTTTCCAGGCAACTCCAAAAACTCAACATCGCCATCCCTGAGGCCACAACACTTTTCCCCCTCTACGCCGCCATGACCAGCACCCAACGGACTCTCTCCCTCACCTATGCGGCCACCACCAGCAGCGGCAGCGGAGGCGGTGGCGGTTTCGGAGGTGGCGGAGGATTTGGCGGTGGCGGTGCAGGCGGGCGCTAGCCGGACCGTATTGTCTGGAAAAACTGGGTGATGAGCCATATGAGCCATGAATGCCATATCTGGCTTGGCATGGTGACCGCGAGGGGGTCTGACCACTCCCCGGCAAGTCCGTGCTCATCCCGTGCCCTCACGCGAATTTCATAGCTTCCACGTTCAGTCCACGAGTGGGGTGTGAGGACCGTTTCTCCTGAATTGTAAAAGTCTGTCCATTCATCCACTGTGCCATCACCATCCCAGTCCCATCCATATTGTATTCGATCCCCGTCGGGGTCTGTGGCGGATGTCTTGTATTCATAGTTTTTCCGCAATCTCCCCCTCATCTTTCCTGAAGGGGTTTCTGGTTTTTCCGGCACCCCGGGCTGACGGTAGGTGGATGAGGTGAGCTCCATACCAAAGTGGCCATAGTATTCATCGGTCAAAAACAGTCTGATGATGTTTTCCGCTGCGGGGGAAAAATCCAGCTCCACCATGTATATGGAAATGTGGTAGCTTTCATAGGTGCCCGCCTTCACGGTGAGATTTTCCCGTTCAACACACTCGGCAAGTTCACTCCCCACCGAGATTTCCAGGGGGAACATATCCTTCAGCGTCTCCAGCAGTGTGTCCAGAATTTCGGCCACGTCGCTCGGCACCAGTTTTTTCACCATTTCCACTATCTGTTCAATGAGCGAGATGAGGTCTTCTCCCAGCTCAACCACCATTTCCGAGGAAGATGTCCGCCATTCACTCCCAACGGTAAGGGGAAATACGAGTACCGCGTAAGGAGGGGTGAACGTCATTCGAATACTCATGCTGAACGGAAGAGGAATGGGTTCAATGGATGCGGTGATGGAACCGGTGATGTTGAGGTAGAATTCCCTGATGCCCATATCCGATTTGTTGAAATACACATATCCAGAGAGGGTGGTTTTCCTGAGTGTGGCAGAGATATCCATGGGAGGATTATCAACAGTTACCACCAGTGCTGCTTCAAGGTCTCCCTCGAAATCCACATAATAGGTATCCGCATCCTCATCGGTGACGATGAACTGCACGCCGCTGAATCCTCCGGTGAGGTTGAGAAACAGAGGAGATTCTTCCATCTCAAATGCACCCTCGCCATCAAATGTCCAGCTATCACCCACATTCCACTGTGGTGTATCCCCACTGACACTCTGCCGGCGGGGTGTTCTCTCATCAATTTGAACAGCGCTGCCTATCACCGGAGAAATAATGGAAACAAGCATCAGTGTGCATACCACAGCCGCCATCGTTTTTCCCGCCATGTTCATCTCCTCAACAGTAGTACATAATACAATAATATAAAGTGTTTACGACCCTCTCTTCGGGTGTTTTCACGATAAAAGAAGCGAAAAACCGCAGCAGGAACTGCCTTTCCTTATTCTCCTTCATAAGAGTGTGACACCAGCATTTATAAAACACCTTTCCATTGGGAATCATGCATGCAATTGACGGCAGAAAAATTGCCAGAACCATTGAAGAGCGTGTGAAGAAACAGGTGGAGGGGAAATCACTCAAACTTGTCACCATCGTGGTGCAGGGCTCTGAAGAGTCATGGCTCTTTGCCCGCCTCAAGGACAGGGCGTGCCGCAAGGTGGGGATTCATCACGAAATTCTCGGACTGGATACTGAAAAGCAGGAACCCATTGAGCAGGAGATAGAGAAACTGAACAGGGATGAAAGTGTCACAGGTATCCACATACAGCTCCCCCTGCCGGAAACCATGCGTTACACCGAGCTCGTCGGAAAGGTGGCTCTCCAAAAGGATGTGGAGGGCATGCATCCGCGCAATCTCGGTGCCATCATGCTCGGCAGAGAACGCATAATCCCATGTACCCCAAAGGCGGTACTGACCATTCTCCACCATGAAACCATACCGCTGAAGGGGAAAAATGTGGTGATTGTTAACCACAGCACCATTGTGGGCAAACCCCTGGCACTGCTCATGCTCAACAGAGATGCCACCGTCTCGGTGTGCCATGTTTACACGAAGAACCTTGCATCATGCACAAAACAGGCTGATATTCTCGTGACCGCCACCGGTGTCAGGGGTCTCATCACAGGAGAGCATGTGCGTGAGGGATGCATACTCATCGATGCGGGCATCAAGGAGGAAAACGGTGCCGTGTATGGCGATGCCGACGAGAGCGCACGGATGAAGGCGGGGGCATTCACACCTGTTCCCGGAGGGGTGGGGCCGGTGACCATCGCATGCATGCTGGAGAATGTGGTAGAGGCATACAAAAACATTCATAAAGGGCCGTAATTTTCCCTCCATGAACAGAAAAATGTATTATTCTTTCCATGATATTCCCTTCGGCAGTTCCGGGTACGGATACGAGAGGCCCGCACTCCGTTTCAGCCGGCGGGAGATTATGGAGCTTTTCATTTCGATAGTCATTCTCTCGCTTGCCTTTTCCATTGCCCGCTCCCGCATGATGTACGGGGGTTACGAACGCATGGGCTACCTCATGGTATCCTCATTTCTTGCGGTGATAACGGCATTTGCCTGCCACGAGGTGGCACACAAGTATGTGGGCATGAGATATGGTTATTGGTCGGAATACCGGATGTTCCCTCAGGGACTTCTGCTCGCACTGCTTTTGAGCTTCACCGGATTTCTGTTTGCAGCACCGGGAGCTGTGGTGATATTCGGTTCTCCACCCCGCGAGGAGAACGGCAAAATCTCCGCCGCAGGACCAGCAACAAACATTGTCATCTCGGCCGTGTGCGCCCCTCTCTCACCCGTTATCGGTGGCATGGCAGGGGAGATAGTGGGGGGCATTGCTGCCATCAATGCATTCCTTGCATTCTTCAACCTCATTCCCTTCGGTCCCCTTGACGGGAGGAAAATTCTGGCGTGGAATACCGGTGTATGGGCGATGATGCTCGTGGTCAGCATCGCACTGATCATGTTCTCCATGGGACTCCTGTGAAAACATCAATGAAAAACCATCGATTTCTCATAAGGGAAGATCGTATAGGATGGCGGCACTTCAGACATTGCACCATAAACTTTTACTATGCTTTGTGATTTTTAATGGGAAAATGAAAAGAGTAGGAACCGCACTGCTGGTGGGCACCGTCATCATTCTTTCCGGATGCCTTGCGGGAAACCAGGAAAAAATGGCCACATGGACCGTAAAGGAGGTATGGGATGATTACGTGAGGGAAAACGGTACCTCATACTTTGTATCTCTTGAGCCGGGTGATATTGTCACCATCAAGGATATCATCTCCAAAATCTCATCAAAATATGATCCGCACTATATGGATAACATTACCTACATCGGATTCAAAAGCGGTGGAGCACCCTTTCTTTTTGAAGGAGACCTGACAGGGGACTATCAGGTTGGTGACGAGGTGGTCATCACCCTCCAGGTTATCGAAATAGAAGTGGATGGCCGTACGGATGAATTTTTCAAGGAGATGTGGGATGGCCGTGACGTGAAGCCTGTTCCCGCATCTGCCATCACCCACGCGGAATGATTTTCCCGCTCATTCACCCATCAGCCATTTGATGATGGCCATCTGGGCCCACATTCTGTTTTCTGCCTCGTCAAAGATGACTGACTGCGGACCGTGAGCAACCTCCTCGGTGACCTCGTAGCCATAGTAGGCCGGCAGGCAGTGCATGAAAATTGCATCTGATTTTGCGTTTTTCATCACCTCCTCGGTGACGGTGTAGCCTCTGAATATCTCGAGGCGTTTTTGCTTTTCTGCCTCGTCGCCCATGGAAACCCATGTATCAGTCACCACCACATCAGCGTTCTCTGCCGCATCATCGCTCATTTCTGAAAGTTCCACCTCCATGCCCAGCTCACGCGCCTTGGTCACGTAGTAGTCATCTGGCCAGAATGCACCGGGAGCGACAATTTTCATTTTCATGCCCACCAGTGCGCATCCGAGCAAAAGGGAGTGGGCCATGTTGTTGTTGCCATCGCCAAAATACACCATCTTCAGCCCGGCAAGTTTCCCTTTATGTTCCTTCACCGTCATCAGGTCGGCCATCACCTGGCAGGGATGTTCCCTGTCATCCAGCCCGTTGATGACCGGTATCGTGGCATGCAGTGCAAGTTCTCTTACGTTTTCATGGCTGAACGCACGGTACATGATGATATCCACATATCTGCTCAGCACCTTCGCAGTGTCCTCAATACTCTCCCCCCTCCCGAGCTGGATGTCATTCTTGCTCAAAAAGAGTGCGTGTCCTCCGAGCTTCTCCACACCCACTTCAAACGAAACCCGTGTTCGCGTGCTTGACTTCTCGAAAATCATCGCCATGGTTTTTCCCGCCATGCATTTTTCATAGTCCCCTTTTTTCATCTTGATGGCATCGTCAATAATGTTCTCAAGGTTCCCCGCAACGTCAAGCATTGAAAGCAAATCCCGTTTCATGCACCTGAAAAGACCACGGTAATATAAATGTTATTTCAATATTTTCACACCCTCTTTATCCACTGTAACAACGTATGCCCGCCCCCGCTTCTTCCTGATGGCCTCCGCAATCCTTTCCGGCTCATCGGTGAGTGCTATCATGCTGCCGCCACCGCCAGCCCCGGTGAGCTTTGCACCGTATGCTCCCGCTTTTAAGGCAACGGTAAGCAGGCGGTCGATTTCCTTTGAGCTTGCGCCGAGCGTGTGGAGTATCCTCTGGTTCTCGTTCATGAGCTCCCCAAGACGCACAAAATCTCTCTGTTGCAGGGCCCTCTTTCCCTCAACCACTATCTGCTCCATTTCCTCGAGAAGTTCGGCCCCAAAGGAGGAATGGTCAACGCATTTGCGTATCTTTTTGAGAAGCAGCGGCGTTTTTGACTTTATCCCGGTATTCCCGATGACAATGGTCATATCCGGTACATCAACGGCATATATATGCCATGTTCTCCCGTTTCTTGTGATATCCCACAGAGCACCGGGCATTTCCTTTGCCCAGGTGAGTATCCCTCCGCCATAGGAACATGCAGAGGTGTCATTGGGGCTCGCTCCGTTCTGCACCTCATATTCCACCTCGAAACTTTTCCGCGCCACTTCTTCCTTGTTGAATGCATCCTTCAGTGCCAGAAGGGCAGCAACAGAGGCAGTGGTTATTGCTGCAGATGAGCCCAGCCCGCCTGCAGATGGGATCTGCGAAAAGGTGGTGAGTGCAAGGGGATTTCCATCCCATATGGTCTCTATGGCCTTTTTTATGTACGTGTGCTTTTTCTCGTCAAGCGGCTGTCCGTTCACCGTGTATTCGAAGTATTCCTCAACATTCACCGCCACCTTTAGCGAAATGGCAACAGAGATGCACGGCTTTCCGTACACCACGCCGTGCTCTCCGAGCAGAATCACCTTTCCAGGCGATATGGCAATGATCATGCAAATCGAGTGATGGTATGTGGTTATCAACCATTATGTGGAAGTTCCCGATGGTCTGTTCTCCTTCCTCAACACCATTTTATCGCCTTTTCCCTTCATCACGTATGTTCCCTTCATGACAATATATGCTGCGTTTGTT
>QMSU01000076.1 GCA_003650975.1 Thermoplasmata archaeon | reverse complement strand
TTGACGCATCGCTGGTGCGCATCATTTCCATGGCAAAAAATGACTCACCGTCAATGGTACAGTGCATCTACGATGCATATCTCGAGAAAATCGATGCGGAAACAATAAAGAAAGCGGTGAAAAGCATCATGGAGGGAAAGGAGACGGAGGGTGTGGCTTTCAGTGACGCAGGAAAGGAGTTACTGGAAAAACTTTCCGGTGCCGAAAGGGATGACGTCATACCCATTCTCAGGGAACACGGATATAACGTAGTTCCTGAAATGTCCTATGATGATATCGAAAATGCCATCGACAGAAGAAGCATGGAGCAGCTTCTCTCGGTGAGACTTCCCGCATCATGCAGAAAGGCACGGGATAAATTTGTGAAAACCATGATTGACATACGCAATATAAAAACTATTCTCAGGGGGAAGCAGTATGGATTTGAGCATCTGGAAAACTATATACTCCCCGGAGGATGGGAACTTTCTCAGTGGCAGATAAGAGAGATGCTCAAAACGGGTACCATCCCGGAAATCATTTCCATGCTCGAGGGAACTTCATATATGCCATATCTGCGGCAGGCGATCACCGAATTTGAAACGGAGGGTGTGGTGGCGCTGGAGCGGGCGCTGGACCGATGCCTCATCCAGATGGCCGGCGATATTTCAAACGACAACACGCTTGCGCTGGGGCCGGGAATACGATTCCTCGTGGAGAAGGAATTGGAGGCACGGAATCTGAAAATCATTGTGAAGGCCGTTGCGGAAGGACTGCAGGAGGATGCACGGAAGGTGGTGGTGACCGTATGAAGGCGGCAGTGATAGGAGATGCGGATACCATTGCGCTGTTTCGCATGGCGGGCATCACCCGATGCTCGGATAGGGTGGAGAGTTTTCATGAAATGGTGAACGGGGAGGACATTGCCCTTCTTTTGATTACGGATGAATATGCCGAGCAGTTGAAGAGCAAGATTGTTTATCATCGGCTGGTGAAGCACCTGCCCATTATCATTGAGATTCCTGGAAAGAAGGAAATGGAGAGGGAAGATACGATTAAAAAGCTCATCATACGAGCTGTTGGTGTTGAGGTGGAATAAATGAAAGGAAAAATAGTGAATGTTGCCGGACCGGTCGTAAAAGCAACCGGTATGAAAGGAGCGAAGATGTACGACCTGGTAAAGGTGGGAGAGGAGGAACTCATAGGAGAGGTCATAGAACTGAAGGAGGACAGAGCCACCATTCAGGTGTATGAGGACACCACCGGTCTGAAACCGGGAGAGACGGTGGTGAACACGGGCATGCCCCTCGCGGTGGAACTCGCGCCCGGCCTGCTCACCTCCATTTATGACGGTATCCAGCGGCCGCTCCCAAAAATCATGGAGAGATCGGGGGAGTATATAAAGAGAGGTATCCAGGTACCGGCAATTGACCGTAAGAAAAAATGGAAGTTCACTCCAGTGGTAAAGGAAAAGGAGAAGGTGCAAGGGGGAGATGTCATCGGCACGGTGAAGGAAACCCCCATCATAGAGCACCGTATCATGGTTCCCCCGGATATTGAGGAGGGCGTCATCAAGAGCATAGAAAAGGGCTCGTTCACCGTGGAGGAAACCGTTGCGGTCATAGAGAGCAACGGGGAAATGCGGGAGATATGCATGCTCACCAGATGGCCGGTGAGAAAGCAGCGACCGTTCGTGGCCAAACACCCCCCCACCATACCGCTCATCACCGGGCAGCGTGTCTTTGATACGTTCTTTCCCATGGCAAAGGGAGGAACTGGGGCCATCCCGGGCGGATTCGGCACCGGAAAGACGGTTTCACAGCACCAGCTTGCACGGTGGAGCGACGCCGATATCGTGGTGTACATCGGGTGCGGCGAGCGCGGCAACGAAATGACCGAGGTGCTGAGAGATTTTCCGAAACTCAAGGACCCGAAGAGTGGGCATCCCCTCATGGAGCGTACCATACTCATAGCCAACACCTCAAACATGCCCGTGGCCGCACGGGAGGCATCGATTTATACGGGCATCACCCTTGCGGAATACTACCGGGATATGGGATACGATGTCGCCCTGATGGCCGATTCAAGCAGCCGGTGGGCAGAGGCATTGAGGGAGATATCGGGAAGGCTTGAGGAAATGCCCGGAGAAGAGGGGTATCCTGCCTATCTCGCATCACGTCTGGCGGCATTCTATGAGAGGGCTGGCAGAGTGAAGGTTCTGGGGAGCACCGAGAAAGAAGGATCCGTTTCCATTGTGGGTGCAGTATCTCCGCCCGGAGGTGATTTCTCCGAGCCCGTCACCCAGAACACCCTGCGCATCGTAAAGGTATTCTGGGCACTGGATTCAGACCTTGCGGACCGCCGCCATTTCCCCTCCATCAACTGGCTCCGTTCATATTCGCTCTATCTGGAACGGGTCAAGGAGTGGTGGGTTGAGCATGTGGGAAAGGACTGGCTTGAATTGAGAAACGAGGCCATGGCGCTGCTGCAGAAGGAGGATGAATTGCAGGAAATCATACGCTTGGTGGGGCCCGATGCACTGCCGCCGCTGGACCGCATCGTTCTTGAGGGGGCACGCATCATACGGGAGGACTTTCTCCAGCAGAATGCCTATCACGAGGTGGATACATACTGCCCCTATAAAAAGCAGTACGAGATGCTCCGCATCATGCTGAAATTCTACCATTTAATGAGAGAGGCGGTTGAGGGGGGTGCCGATGTCGAGCGGCTAAAGGAACTCAAGGCAAAGGATGCCATTGCGAGAATGTCCAAGATTCCCAACGAGGAGTGGGAGGAAAAATTCAGGAAAATAGAAAGGGAAATGGAAAAGGAAATAAAGGGGGTGAGCTAAATGGAGGGAATACGATATTCCACGGTAACCGAGGTTGCGGGACCGCTCATCATTGTGGAAAACGTGAAGGAGGTTTCCTACGGTGAAATTGTGCAGATAGAGACCTATGGCGAGCATCGTCTGGGGCAGGTGCTCGAAGCGGCGGAGGGAAAGGCAATTATCCAGGTATTCGAGGGCACCCGTGGTCTCGACACCAAGGAGACAAGTGTTCTTTTCACCGGAAAACCCATGGAAATCGGGGTATCCACCGAAATGCTGGGAAGAATATTTGACGGCAAGGGAAATCCCATGGACGGTGCACCCTCGCCAATCCCGGAGGATGTGCGCAATGTCAATGGTTATCCCATGAATCCCTCGGCACGGGAATACCCGCGGGATCCCATTCAGACGGGTATCTCCACCATCGATGGTATGAACACCCTCGTGCGGGGGCAGAAACTTCCCATTTTCAGTGGTGCGGGGCTGCCGCACAACGAGCTTGCCGCGCAGATTGCCCGCCAGGCAAAGGTGACGGGACAGAAGGAGGAATTTGCCGTCATATTCTGCGCCATGGGAATCACGGCAGAGGAGGCGGACTTCTTCATGAGGGATTTCGAGGAGACCGGCGCCATTGAGCGAAGCGTGCTCTTTCTGAATCTTGCGGACAGCCCGGTCATCGAGCGTCTCATTGCACCGAAAGTGGCCCTCACCACCGCAGAATATCTCGCCTTCGATAAGGGCATGCACGTGCTGGTTATCCTCACGGACATGACCAATTATGCAGAGGCGCTGCGGGAAATATCAGCGGCACGGGAGGAGGTACCAGGACGGCGTGGCTATCCCGGCTACATGTACACCGACCTTGCACAGATTTACGAGCGTGCCGGACGTATCCAGGGGAAAAAGGGGACCATCACCCAGATTCCCATACTCACCATGCCCGATGACGACATCACCCACCCCATTCCCGACCTCACCGGCTACATCACCGAGGGGCAGATTGTACTCTCGCGGGAACTGCACAACAAGGGTATCTATCCGCCGGTGGCGGTGCTGCCGTCGCTTTCCCGGCTTATGGCAGAGGGAATAGGAGAGGGGAGAACCCGTGCTGACCATCACCAGCTGTCAAACCAGCTCTATGCCGCCTATGCGGAGGGTGGCGACCTGCGCGACCTGGTTGCGGTGGTGGGCGAAGAGGCGCTGACGGAGCGTGATAAAATACCTTGAGTTTGCCGATGCGTTTGAGCAGAGGTTTGTACGGCAGGCGCGCGATGAGGACCGCACGTTCGAGGAGACCTTTGACCTCGGCTGGGAACTGCTCTCCATGCACCCGAAGAGCGAACTCAAGAAGATTGATGACAAGTATGTAGCGCAGTATTACCGGGGATAGCATGGCAAAGGAGATAATGGAGGGGGTGAGCCCCACCAGGATGGAACTTCTGCAGATACGCAAGCGGAAGGCCCTGGCGGTGAAGGGACACCAGCTGCTCTCCGAAAAGAGGGACGCCCTCGTGAGTTCGTTCTTTGACCTGCTGAAAAAAAGAAAGGAGAAGCGAAAGGAGATGGAGGAATCGCTGAAAAAGGCATACCGGGCGCTCATGCTCGCAGAGATGATCATGGGGGAGGAGAGGGTGAGGCGCATGGCGGATGAACTGGCCCTGGAAAGGGAGATTGCGGTGGATACAGAGAATATCATGGGCGTATCCATCCCCAGGTTTTCAGGAGAGGAATGTCCGCCGGTCCGCTACAGCATTTTTGCAACAAACGCATCATTTGATGAAACGGTGGCCATGGCCCGCGAGGCATTCCAGAAGATTGTGGAGGTGGCAACCATAGAGGGGAGCATACAGATGCTGGGGAGGGAAATCGAGAAAACAAAGAGAAGGGTGAATGCACTGGAGTATATTTTCATTCCCCGCCTGGTGGCCACCATCTCATACATAGAGCGTCAGCTGGAGGAGCGGGAACGGGAGGATTTCTTCCGGAGAAAGCGAATAAAGGCATTGCTGGAACGCCATGAAGATTGAGGACGACCCGATACTGGGAAAATACTTCGATACACCGGAAAAAAAGGCCAGATGGATGAGGCGGATAAGCCGCCTCTACCTGTTATGGCTCATTTTTGTGATGACCGGGCTTGCCATAGTGCTCCTTTCTTACTTTCTCAGATAATTCCTGTTACTGAAGATAGTCCTCCCCTTCGCGAATGGACACCTCTATCGTATCGCCGACCCGCCATGCGCCCTCGCCATACTCCTCCTTGGTGATGCGGAATTTTATCATCGGCCTTTGGGTGTTCTGAAACATTTTCTGCTGCTGATTTATCAGATCCTGCATCTGCGGGGGGATGCTCCTCATCAGCATTTCCATCTCTGGGCTTATGGAGGTGGCAATGTGCTCGGGGGTGATACCCATGGCAATGATTTCCACCTCCCCGCTGTCCAGCCGGGTTACCTTTTCTATGACAAATTCAAGTTTTACCTTCATGGTTTCACGTTAATTTGCCCCGTGGTATTTAAAAATTGTGCTGAATTTTTTCCGTAGTGGTACAAATACGGGATTTTCGAGAGATGTTAACTGATTGGTGTGTTGTATTGCATGGTATTAGGGGTGCATATTTGAAAAATTCAGAAAACGTTCTCAGCATATACGACGTTGCGACCGAAGGGAGCAATGTCCCGAAGGACAAGGGCGTAAGCCCGAAGCGAATATGCTGTGTTACCTGATGTGCTGTGCCGTTCTCTATCTTGTTATGGGCGAGAAGACTATCTTTATTTGTGGACATTCTGCTTAAATTTTTTTATGAGTATTTCCATCGGGAATGGCTTACCATGTCCGGGATAAACGGTATTTATGTTTAAACTTTTCAATTTCTCAACACTGGCATTCGCTGCCATTAAGTCATCCATAATAGAATTGAGAACTGGTTTGTCTTTGTTTTCGAATAGATCGCCGCAGAACAGATCGCCATCGGCTGTCAGTATTCCAATTGAACCTTTTGAGTGCCCTGGAATATGAAGAACTTTTGCATCGAGTCCGTATTCAGAGAGATCGTATCCCTCATCAATATATAAATCTG
>QMSU01000075.1 GCA_003650975.1 Thermoplasmata archaeon | reverse complement strand
CATCTGGTATGGTGTATGACCACCATTTCCTCTTTTCCCTTCTCTATTTTCATAAAGAGGTGAAAGCATGAGACGAAAGATTGTGGTATATGGAATGGCCGTTCTCCTCCTGATGAGCACGGTTGGAACCATTTTCCTCCCTCCCATCAGTGCGGATGACAACGTAAGCGATACGCTTGCAAAAACACGGGAGATTTACAACAGTCACCGTTACAGCGGGTGGTACTATAAACCCAATAGCTACAGCGAACTGGTTTCATGGTACCAGACACTGGAAAGCCAGTACCCGAATTATATTGAGGTGTTCAAGGCAAATGAAATGTATGGAACGGGCACCATCACCGGCGGATACGATGCATACTATGTGCGGATTACCAACGAATCTCTCGGCTTCCACAAACCGGAGGTACTTTTTCTGGGCGGACCTCATGGAGACGAAACCGTTGGCACTATTGGCCTGTACTGGTTTGCAGACTGGATGATGAGGTATGCATTTGACCCCGCATATGACAACCCGCAACGGGAATGGCTGCGGTGGCTCCTTGACCACCGGGAAATCTATTTTGAGGTGTGTCACAATCCCTATGGATTTGACTATGTCCAGCGGTACGATGGCAATGGCTGGGATTTGAACCGTGAGGCAGATTATGACGGTCCGGGAAGTCCCACAGGCGGCATCTGGGCGAGTGTCAACGGGAAAACACTGCGGCTCTTTGTGGACAATCATGCAATCAGGGTAGGTTGCGATATTCATGGAGGGACGCGAATGCTCCTCTATCCATGGGCTGATACCCATTATTCGATTACAGGGACGAGCCCGATAAGCGGGGAGACGTACAACAGCGCCCCGCCTGATTTTTATTTCTACGATGCGGAGGCACTCAGATGCGGAGCATTCATTGGCAATCTCGTCGGTGATGGATATTTCAATGAAAATAACGTGGGAACCATTGGGGAACTCATATGGTATTCGGTGTACGGAGGAATAGCCCCATGGGCATACGGCGCTGACGTCGTTCAAAATCCGGTGGAGGACCCCTATGTGGAGGATGAAACGTTCGGAAACTATCCCGGAGCGGGCATCCTCTGGATATCACCTGAAATGTCATATACCAAAAATCCGCCTGAATCCGACTTCGGTAATGATACCGTTCCCGGATATGGCATGGAGATGCGGCGATTCATTCTTCATCAGATTGATATTGCACAGCCATATGTGCAATGGATGGAGGGAACAACTGAACACAATACCACCATCAACGTGGGGGAAAATGTCACACTCAAATGGCAGGTGAATGGCTGCCTGGTGGTGGACCACACCAGTATCCAGTGGGGAACCCATCCAGACATTATCAACCATTCCCAGTATTCCACCCCCGACCATGACGAGCACGCAGGCGAGTACGTGGGCGGCACCGGATGGGATAATGCAAGCAATGGCGTAATAGATGGCACTGTGTATGTCGAGAATATCACCATCAACACACCCGGTACATATTATTTTGTGGCAAAGGCTCAGGTGGATCAGATATACAACACCACGCTGGCTCCTTCTGAGTATGGTACCAATCATTCCTACCTGCGACTGGTAAAGGAACGGGTGAATGGTTCCTATTTCGAAATGATAAACGGCACGGACGGCAATGAGGTGATAGAAGGGCATACCTGGTGGTACAGCCCGGTAATAAAGGTGAACGTGGTGGAACCCACGGTTTCACTGAACTACACGCTCTACTCCGGCTGGAATCTCATCACCATTCCCGCTGAGAACAATTACACTGCATCGGACCTCGCCGCACTCATTCCTGGATGCGAGATGATTGCCTGGTGGAATGCGGCAAGCGGCACCTACAAAACCTTCATTGTGGGTGTCACCCCGCCCGGTTCACCGTATGACTTTGACATCGCCGATGGTGTAGGCTACTATGTGAAGGTGGCCGGTGACACCCATCTGGTGATAACCAATGGCACTCCTCTGGATAGTGTCAATGTGACGCTGTATCCGGGATGGAACACCATCGGCTGGTGGAGTGCCGTACCCACCACCGCCTCATCGCTTGCAGGAAACATCACCAACTGCACCATGCTTGCGCAGTGGAATGCGGCAACAAGCTCCTATACCACATTTCTGGTGGGCATCACCCCGCCGGGTTCACCCTGGGACTTCACCGTTGAGCGGGGTATGGGCTTCTTCGTAAAGGTCACCTCGGGCAGCGTGTGGCACGGGGAAGGATAGGGTATCCTATAATATAAAAGCAATCACCCGCACCTCTGCAACTGCGGTGTTGCCTGCGTTGTTATACGCAATGACCTTAATTGCATTGAGGAACAGTGCCCTTTCCTCCCACAGCCATTCATAGGGAGGTGCATATGCGGTATGCTTCAGCACACCGTTTACATAAAACTCGGTTTTATTCACCCCAGAGACTTCATCAGTAACTGCAGCCTCGATGGTAATCGCTCCCACTATGATGGTGGTGGTTCCCAGCAGAGTCTTCATCACCGGTCTTCCCGCAATGTATACATATCCCTTCTGCGGTGTATTAACCACCAGGGTCGGCGCATTTTTATTGATGTGAAGTGATGCGGTGTGTTCATTTTCTTCATTTCCCGCATTATCAATGGAGTAGTATGAGATGGTATGTTCCCCATCTGTGGAAATCACAAAGGGATCGGTATAGTGCTGCCAGGTGCCATTATCCATGCGGTATCTGGTGATATTCACCCCGGAGGCGGTATCCATCGCACTGAAACTTACGGTGACGTTGCTCACAAACCATTCCCCATTCTTTTCGCCATCGAATATAATGTTTGTGGTAGGAGGCGTGTTGTCCACGGTAAAGGGAGCGTTGCTCTCATCCGCAGCGGTATTTCCTGCTCTGTCCTCCGCCGTGATTTTGATAAGGTAGTTCTGGCCATCTTCCAGGGAGGAGGTATTCCAAAGATACGAAGTTCCCCCGGAAACTTCATCAACCAGTTCCCATGTGGTGCCGCCGTCGCTGCTATAATGGATTGTCACATCAGGGGATGGGTCGTTGTTATCGTTGAGGTACCATGTAAGTGTTGTCTCGCCAGAGAGGTATTCACCCCCATTGGGGAAGGTTACTTCCACGTTTGGATTTGTGCCGTCAATGAATATGGAATACTCTCCGGTTGAGCCCTCGTTTCCCACGGTATCCGTTGCAGAGATATAGAATTCGAGCAGTCCCTCGTCAAAGGGTCCTATTCTCTTTGAGTAGGTGCTGCCGCTCCCCTGCATGGTGAGTGGAGGATGGCAGCCTCCCTGATAACAGTAGAACAGTTTTACCGAAGCGACACCGCTGGCATCTGTCACGGTGGCAGAGATGATGATGCCGCTTTCATCGTTTGGGTATTGCGGCTGCCAGTGTACATTGGAAATGGTGGGTGGAGTGGTATCGTCCAGGCCCATGCTCACTGAGGGAATGACTATCACCGCTATCATGATCGCAAAAAGAACACTCATAACCTTTTTTCTTTCCGCCATATTCATTGTAATATTCCCTCATTATTAAATTTAACCATCGTTAAATTAATTAATGGTGCGTGCATTTGCATATGGTGAATATGATGAAAAAATACGCAGCCCTGATTATTGTAGCGCTAGTTGTCGTTTCTGTACCTGTACTCAATGATGCAGAAAAAGATACAGCACCGAGGGATTATACCCATACGGTTCTTGTGGAAGTGGGCACCGCCACATGGTGTCCTTCATGTCCCGCATCCAACACTGCATGGCACAGCATTTACAGCGGTGGCAACTATGATTTTGAATACTGCGAGATGGTTGTTGATAAGAACAGTGTTGCCAGCACACACATGAACGGTGACTATAATCTCTACTGGGTTCCCACCTCCTACTGGGATGGGGGTTATCATGTGTACCCCGGCACCAACCAGGGCACATTTGTCTCGTATCTGAATTCTGCGGGTGCCCGCACGGTGGCCGATCTTGATGCCACGTTGAATGTGGGATGGCTCGGGGGTGCTCAGGTGGGCGTGAGTCTCAGCGTCACCAACAATGAAGCCACCACCTACACCGGGCATCTGAGAGTATACATTCTGGAACTGGAGTCAACGTTGTGGAACGATCACGATGGAAACCCCTATTATCATGCATTTCTGGATTTTGTATTTGATTACGATCTCTCCATACCCACAGGAGGGACCCATGTGAACAGCACCGTATGGAATGGCGCAGCGGCAGGATACCCCGGCATCACTTCAGATAATATTCAGGTGATTCTTGCCGTGTTTGATGATACGCCCCATCAGGCGTATTCTGATCCGAATGATGCCAATGGGGATGGAAATTATGAACCGTTCTGGGCATACTATGTGGACGAGACGGTGGCGGCATTTCCTTCCAGCGAATTTAATCCTCCGGAGATCTCCGGTGTGCAGGCAACACCATCGGTCCAGATACAGCATGGATACGTCAACATCACCGCAACGGTCACCGATGACAGCGGTGTGGGCGCGGTGAACGCCGTGATCACCACACCCGACCGTGGTGTGGTAAATCAGACCATGAGCAACATCGCCGGTACCGACACCTACTACTACAACACCACCTATGGCACGGTGGGAACACACTCCTTTTTCATATGGGCAAGCGACATCAATGGCAACACCAACGTTTCCACTCCACAGACCTTCCAGATACTGTTGCAGCAGAACTTCTCTCTCTTCACCGGATGGAATCTCATCACCATACCGGTGCAGAACAGCTACACCGCATCATCCCTTGCCGCACTCATTCCCGGATGCACCATGATTGCCCACTGGAATGCATCAACTGGCAGCTATAGTACCTTCATTGTGAATGTCACTCCGCCAGGTTCCCAGTGGGATTTTGCCATAGGGGATGGAATCAGCTACTACGTGAAGGTCACCGGTGATACCTCCTTTACCGTCAGCGGTGTACCGCTCGAAAACGTGAGTATCACGCTGTATCCGGGATGGAACACCATCGGCTGGTGGCATACCTCTCCCACCAATGCCTCCTCACTGGGAGGAGCCATCGCCAGCTGCACCATGCTCGCGCAGTGGAATGCGGCAACAAGCTCCTATACCACATTTCTGGTGGGGATCACCCCGCCGGGTTCGCCCTGGGACTTCACCGTTGACTGCGGCATGGGAGTGTTTGTGAAGGTCACCTCGGGCAGCGTGTGGAACGGCGAAGGATAATCTGCGGACCAGTGATACACGGCTATGGAGGACAAATGGGGCACGATATGCCCCTTCTTTTTCCCACATGACATCGAAGCTTTTATATACTGATTTTTCTATACATAGATGGAGGCAGAACAATGAATGGAAAAAGCGAAAAGGCTAAGGCTTTGATAAGCCTATATGTTGCTATAGTGATGATAGTAGCTGCAGTTGGTTCTCAAATGTTTGTTGGGACGTCTGCGGCTGAAGGACGACTAGTTGTTACAATATACGGCTATGTATATGATGACGACGGCTATCTTGTGGATGGACTCGAGGTAAATGTAACTGATACCAGTACAGGCATATCCAAGTATACTACGACATCCAGCGGATTCTACCAGGTATCATTTTCGGACACTGATCCACCTGGAATAGAGATATATCCTGGAGATACTCTCACCATTACAGGAAACTACACGGGCGACTTTGCAGGCTGGAGTGGCAGCAACACCACCACCGCACCTACTCCACTTCCCGATTACCTGCAGTTTGACCTGCATGTTGTGAAACCACCGAACTATCCACCAAACGAGCCGACCAACCCGAATCCCGCCAACGGCAGTGTTGACGTGAGCATTCATACCACTCTCAGTTGCTACGTATCCGATCCTGAGGGAGACCCCATGGATGTATCATTCTACTGGGGAGATGACACT
>QMSU01000074.1 GCA_003650975.1 Thermoplasmata archaeon | reverse complement strand
GCACCTCACCGAATTTCCTCCTGAAATCCTTGATTTTATCACCTATCCGTGGGTGGCAAGCGGGGAAAAGGCAGAGAAAGAGGAGGGATTCTCACCACAATATTCCACCGAAGAGGTGCTGGAGGATGTTCTCAAAAACATGCCGGCACGAAAATGATAACCGATGTGCATCAAAAAGTTTTTATGGTCCTTTTCCGTATCTGCACAAGGGGGCCCGTGGGGTAGCTTGGCATCCTTCCAGCTTGGGGTGCTGGTAACCCGAGTTCAAATCTCGGCGGGCCCACTCACGCTCACATCATACCCGCATGGAGCATGCTGCAATCTGCAACCCTATGCCTTTTCAAACTGGTCTTTGCCCACGCCGCAGACGGGACAGACCCAGTCATCCGGCAGCTCACTGAAGGGTGTGCCGGGGGCGACGCCGCTGTCCGGATCGCCCTTTGCAGGGTCGTACACATATCCACATACCGAGCATCTGTACTTATCCATTATGATCACCTCCTCATACGCTCCTTTTTGGGAGAATACCTATGAATATTGGGAGATTTAATAACCTTTGCGTGCGCAGATTGGAGAGTCCATCCGCCGGGTCGCGTATGTTCTGCCAGCCGCACTACATATGAATCCCCACCGGTTCCAGGAATGGCAGGTCCACACTGCAGTATTTCCCTGTGAGTCCATGCCATTGAACAGTGACGTTGTTGATAACGGGGCAATCCTATGCCACCCGCACCACATCTCCTTCCTGTTTCACCAGCCCCTCACGCTCGAGTGCCGAGATGATGCGATGGAACCGTGATGGTGATGCGCCGAGTGCCTTCACGAGTTCGGCCTTCTCCATGCTGGAATGCTGCACAAGTATTTTCAAAATCATGCCCCGTAGCTGGCGGTCAGAACCCTGAAAGGGGCTCTGTCTCCGATGGTGCGCACTTCTTCTGCCGGGGTTGTGGTGGTGCTGTTTCAGCGTGACTCCATAATCCATGAGTGCATAATACCATTCGCGCGGGTGGGCCGCATCCATGGTGCGCTCCACAATGGGACGAATGGCCGCATCGGTCACCTTCCCCTCATCGGGAAAGAAAAAATGGATGAACACCGTGCGGATATTTGTCTCAATCATCACCACCGGCTTATTGACGGCAAAGGCGCAGATGGCCGCAGCGGTATATGGCCCAATACCGGGCAACCCCCTCAGCACCCGTCCATCGGAGGGAAGTGCACCGTCATGATGAGAAACCACCGCCTCCGCCGCCTCTTTGAGGGCTCTGGCACGACGGTTGTATCCGAGGCCCTGCCACATCCGCAGCACGTCGTGGAGGGATGCATCAGCAAGGCTCTGGAAATCCGGAAATGCCGCAATGAAGGGTTCAAATTTCTCCACCACCCGGGCGGTCTGTGTCTGCTGGAGCATGAACTCCGATACCAGCACCCGGTAGGGGGTGATGTGGTCCCTCCAGGGAAATGAGCGGGCATGGAGGCGATAGTGAGAATAGATGATGTGCTGAAAGAGACGGGATGCCTCTCCTTCATTTCCCTTTTTCCATTGCCTCTGCACCTGTGCACCGGGATGCCCTGTTTCCCTGGTATTCTTCGGGCTCATTCTCAGCTCAAAAGTCCCTGGATGATGAATTCCACTGCCTCTTCCTCGGAAAGCCCCCGCGCCATGAGGGTTTCCAGCTGTTTGGTATCAACGCTTCCGATGGCCGCCTCGTGGGTCACGTGGGCCTTGGGATGCTTCACCTCCACCACAGGCACCGCAGTGGCAACGCCCTGGTCCTGCACGATTTCATGGCAGTCCACATGCCCCCGGGCATAGGGTGCCGTGGCCACAAGTTTGCTATACACCTCGGCAGTGGCATGCTCCCGGACTGCCACACGTGAGGTGAGCACACCCCTCGCCCGTTCGCCCACAAGATAGCCTGTTTCCCTGATTTTTATGTCGTCATCTCCCCTTCCGCTGATTTTTGTCATCATCTCCATGGTGCTCTCCTCCCCGCAGGTGACCGCATAGTCAATGTCGATTTTTCCCACTCTCCCCTGTATCAGTTCAAATTCAGTGGCAAACCGTGCCCTTTTTCCGAGGGTGATTGTTGCCCTGGGGTACACCTCGATGCCTCCATCGGGGCTGTGGATGTGCTTTTCCCGGTACACGTAGGATGCTCCCTCATCGAGGGTGATATCCGCTTCCATCACGTGGGTGATATCCTCTGCCTTGGGGAACATGCAGTGAGAAAGCACGGCAATTTTTGCCCCCCGTTCCACATGGACGTGCATCACGATGCGCTGAAGCGCTCTTTTATGGGTGACACCGAAGCAGAAATGCACCGGTTTGGTGATGACCGTTCCCTCCCTCACCCTCACGGACACCTCCACGCCGTTCTCAATTTCCTCTGTCTTCACCTCGAGTCCCTGTACCCAGTGGGAACTCACCACCCGGTTGCGCTCGATGACCAGGTGAGCGGTATCCGGATCACGGAGGGCCTCATCCATGTTGAGCTCTTTAAGAAGTTCACTCATCTCCATGTTCCTCACCTTCGATTTCAGGAATGTTCTTATGATTGCAGGGAATACATTTGTCCTCAAAATAGGGTCTTATCTGCTCCATGGGACCCTCCTCTATGAGGGTTCCGTCGCATATCAAAAACGCATGCTCTGCCTGTGCGAGTACCGCAAGGCTGTGGGTGATGAGAACCACCGTGGTGCCGTCCTTTCGCAGCACACGGATGGCCTCAAAGATGTTCTCAAGAGATGCCACATCAATGCCCGAATCCGGTTCGTCCAGCAGCACCAGTTTTGGCCGCATGGCAAGTATGGATGCGAGTTCTATTTTTTTCCGCTCGCCCCCGCTGAGCGTGCGGTCAACGGCCCGGTTCCGGTATTCATCGGGGTTCAGTCCCACCACCTGCAGCACCCTCTGTATCTCCGCATCGCTCTTCTCCCTTGCCGATGCCCTGATAAAGGTTTCCACCGTGAGGCCCTCGAAGCGTGCCGGTTCCTGCCATGCGAGGGTGATGCCCCTTTTGGCCCGCTCCTCGATACCCATATTGGTGATGGACTCTCCCTCAAAGAGAATTTCCCCTCTCACCTTCCGGTACCCCTCGAGCCCCATGACGGTGGCGGCAAGCGTTGACTTTCCTGCGCCGTTGGGGCCAACCACTGCATGTACCCTCCCCTTCCAGAAATCCATGGAGAGGTTCTGCAGTATTTTTCTGCCGTTGAGGGAAAGATTCACCTGTTTCAGTGAGAGTATTTTCATGGTATCCCGTTATCCGAACTGCTCGAAGCGTTCCCGTCCCACGCCACAGATGGGGCATTTCTCCGGCGGCTCCTCACGAGCGCACAGATACCCGCACACCCTGCACCTCCATACGAGAATGCGGGGATGTGTGGGAAGGATGGGGAATCCTCCTGGCATTCTGTGCCGCCGTCGCTCCTTTTCGGGAGGGCGGCGCTCGGGGATGGATTCCATGCTTTTCTTTCCCTCTGCCACCTCCTGCGACACATAGAGACCGCAGTAGCAGGTACCGTACTCGCTGAGGTCAGCGTCCCGGTAATCGCAGGGGCAGATGATGTCCATGTCATCTTCTTTTTTTCCGGATGCCAGACGGCAGGGGCATGCCCGATAGCCATACCGCTGTTCATTGATGAGTAACCCCCGCACCAGCTCGCGCGTCATTTCCTCATCCGGGTTGAGATAATATCCCGATTTTTCTGCTGCCTCTTTGAGCACCCCGTACAGCCGATCGATATCGGATTCCTGTATCTCAATCGACAAAGCCAAGCACCTCCTTTATTTTCTTCTCCTTGTATCCCATGATGGGAATGGCGTCATTTACCACCATGGTGGGGAAGGAGCCCAGCGGATTGTACTTTTTGATATGCTCTATGGCACGCCGCTGCTGCTCCTCATCGAGAAGATCCACCTCCACATAACGGTACGCAACCCCGAGTGTGTCGAGCAATCTTCTGGTTCTCCGGCACCACAGACACGTGCTGAGAGCGTACAGTTTCACGTCACCCCGGTGCTCGCCTTCCATCTGTTTCATTCCCTTGCACATGGTTTTTCTCACCTTGCGTGGGTGGGCAATGACATCATCCTTTTTATATCTGTCGCTGAGTGTCCGATGCCGGCAACTTAGTGAAATTTTCCGATGCAATTGCTTAAACGCATATCGAAGGAAAAATCCATTGTTATTGGAAAAAGAGTCCGGTTGAAATTGTGCTATGTGTTCCTCTGCCTCCGCAACCTCTCCTTGAAGATGTTGTGATGGCCATTCACATGTTCGTGAAGAGAAGCGGAACTGCGATATGGAAATGGCTGCAAAAATGTCAAATGTGGCTGGTATCGATGAAAAATCCCTTCAAACAGGAGGTAACCGCACCTCGGACTCTCAAAAACATTTAAGTACAAATTTTTCTTATCCCTTTCATGAGACACCACCGACTGTTTACCCCTGGCCCGGTTGAAGTGGAAACGGAGAACCTGCAGGCGCTTGCCACACCGCAGCTGCATCATCGCTCAAAGGAGTTTTCCCAGCTCTTTGACAGCATACAGGAAAAGTTGAAGCGACTTCTGTACACCGAAAATCCTGTATTCATTTTCTCGTCATCTGCCACAGGAGCAATGGAGGCGGCGGTGACCAACGGCGTCAAGAAAAAATGTTTGAATCTGGTGAATGGCGCCTTTTCCAAGCGATGGCACCAGATAACCGCATACAATGGTGTGCCGTGCGATGCACTCTCCATTGAGTGGAACAAGGCAATCAAGCCGGAGATGGTGAGGGAGAAACTGGATACCGGGGAGTACGATGCGGTCACGCTTGTCTTCAATGAAACATCAACGGGCACCATGAATCCGCTGAAGGAAATAGCGGAGGTGGTGAAGGAATATGACGATGTCTTTCTGTTTGTTGATGCGGTTTCGGCCATGGCCGGTGTGAAAATAGAGGTTGACAAACTCGGTATTGACATGTGTCTTGCCGGACTGCAGAAATGTTTTGCCCTCCCCTCGGGACTTGCAGTTTCCCCGGTGAGCGAACGTCTTCTTGAGAGGGCAAAGGAAGTTCCCCCGCGGAGTTATTACTTCAACCTCAACATCATGCACAAATATTACCAGAGGAGCCAGACGCCGGTGACACCCGCCATCCCCCATCTGTTTGCTCTCGACAGACAGCTTGACTACATATTAAATGAGGAAGGCCTGGAAAACCGGTTTGCGCGTCATGAGCGCATGGCAGCAATTGTGCAGAAGTGGGCACGCACACACTTTGATACCTATCCTGAGAGGGGATACGAATCAAAAACACTTACCTGCATCGAAAATACCAGAGGTATATCAGTGAAAGAGCTCAATGAGCGGCTCATGAACGAGTACGGCATGCGCATTTCCAATGGCTACGGTGAGCTGAAGGAAAAGACCTTCAGAATAGCCCATATGGGTGATGCGCAGGTGCAGGATGTGAAGGGACTGCTCGCAGTTATCGATGATATCCTCGGGCTTGAGTAAGGAGAAATTACGCTCCGAACTCAGGAGCATGAGAAACCGGCTCTCCACATATGAAGTGCTCAAGCGGAGCAACGACATCATAACAACCCTCACCTCGCTTCCTTCCTTTCTGAATGCACAGGTGGTGGCGTGCTACCTCTCCTTTGGAAGCGAGGTATACACCCACGGGCTGGTGAAGGCATACTGTGGCACAAAGGACATTCTCATTCCTGTGGTTGACAGAGAACATCGCAGCCTGCAGCTCTCCCATGTCAGGGACTGGCAGGAGCTTTCCACCGGCGCCTATGGCATACTCGAACCGAAGGATGCATTTCTGAGAATACGGGATGTGGAGGAGGCGGAGATGGTGATTGTGCCCGGCATTGCATTCGATGAATATGGAAACAG
>QMSU01000073.1 GCA_003650975.1 Thermoplasmata archaeon | reverse complement strand
GATGCCATACCCCTCTATCTCGATGAGACAAACCTTTCATTCCAGGACCTGCTCAACCTCGTTCCCAATGCCACTCCCCTCCAGAAGGGGGTTCTCTATGAGGCATGCAACAGTGCCATGGAGAAGAAGTTTTACCTTCTCAAGGACATCCTCGAAGGAATACAGCACGCAAAGAGCAATGCTCGATGGAATCTCATACCCCAGATTGAACAGATCATCTCCATGAAACTGTTCTCTGTCAACTACACACCGCTCAATGAGATTGTGAAAAAGGGGCGATGTTCCATAATAAATCTGAGAGGCGTCCCGCCCTATATACAGGAACTTCTGGTGGCAGTACTGCTCACAAAAATTTTCGAGGAACGGAAAGCGGGTTCGCTGCCACCGGTTCTGCTTGTGCTTGAGGAGGCACACCGGTATGCTCCTGAGCGAGGGCAGGGAAAAAGCTTTGCCGGAACCATCATAAAAACCATTGCCTCTGAAGGCAGAAAGTTCGGCGTCGGGCTTGCCATTGTCAGTCAGAGGGCGGCACGGGTTGACAAGAATGTGCTCTCCCAGTGCAATGCCCATATCACCCTGAAGACCACCAACCCCAATGACCTGAAGGCAATTGTTGCGAGTGTGGAGGGCCTCGATGCAAAGGCGGCCGATGAGATACAGATGCTTCCAGTGGGCACTGCAATAGTGGCGGGCCTTCCGCTGGCAGCCCCCATTTTTACGGAGATACGGCCGAGAGAAACCCTTCACGGCGGGAAACTGGCACAGCTGTGAAGACATGAATTGTGAGACGTTCCCATGCATGTATTTGAATTGATGTTTTCATGAAGATATGACAGTGGCATCGCCATCTGTGTGACGATGTGTCACATGGAGATATTTATATGTGATTATGATTGCGTGATATGAAGGAAATAAGAAATTTTACCAGTGCGGATTTGAAAAATACCGGTATAGAGGTGGAGGTGCCGGAGGGGTATGCAGAACTTGAGAGGGAGGCGGTGGATTCCATCACCGAATCAATTGGTGCATTTCCAAAGACAAAAAAGATGTTTGAGATGCTGGTGCAGGACGAGGAGGTGCGGGCTGACTGGGACGTTGCCAATTTCATTGCCGTCACAAAGCTCCATTACAATGATCATGGCGAGGTCCATGCAAAGATTGTGACCGCCAGCGCCCTCAAAATGTACCAGCTCCTGCTGGAGAGCAATGTGATGCCGGATTTTATCAAATATGGAGGGGGTGACAGGGATGATGATGCACTCATTGTGCTCTCTGCGGGCCTTCTGCACGATATTGGAAATCAGATATACCGGGCGAATCATCCGCTTCACAGTACCTACCTTGCCATGCCGGTACTGGACCGCCTGCTACCGGAAATATATGATGATGTGGAGCAGCGAACCGAGGTACGGGGTTTCATACTCAATGCCATCTATGCCCATGATGCCGATGTGCCCGATATCACCATGGAATCATCGCTGGTGGGAATCGGTGATGCGACCGATATGACAAAGGGCCGCGGGCGTATGGCCTTTGACCTGGGGAGTACCAGCATTCATGTGGTTTCGGCACTCTCCATAGACCGGGTGGTGCTGGCAAGGGGAACACGGAAACCGATAGAGATAATCATAGAGATGTCCAACTCCTCAGGCATCTTCCAAGTGGAGGAAACCCTGGGCAAAAAGGTGGTGGGAAGCCCCCTGGAACAGTATATTGACATCACCGCCACCGTGACCCCGAAGGAAGCTGACTATGAAAAGAGAATTGTGAGGGCCATAAAACTTTCAGGGAAAAAGTTCACCACTGCGGAATAGCGGCGTGCATCTATTTTTTGAACATGTAGAAGGATGCCAGCGCAATCACCAGAAATCCCAGGAAAATGGCCGCTGTCCTGGCCGCGGTGTTCTCCACCATGAACTGTATGATGAGCTGGTGCTCGCTGAAATGGGGGATGGTGACAAGCAAAAACATTCCCTCGTCCCCGTAAACCGAAGAGAGGACATAGTATTCAGGTTCCAGGCCATCATCATCCGGGTCAAGTATATCGTTAAAGTTGCTCGCACGCTTTATCTCCCTTCCGTCGAGGCTCAGGGAAAAATCGCTGCAGATGCAGACATCCTTTCCCAGATTTATCTTCACTATCTTTCCCCCGCTTTTGTCCTCGCCGGTCACTGAAAGGACTATCTTTCCCCGATGGAGTGCCTCTGGCACCACCGAGATGTTGCCGAAATAGGACACATAATCGGTGAGGTTCTTGCTGTAACCGTTGATGGTGATCTCCCCGCCGATGGTCTTATTGATGAATGCGTGCTCTATCTCCTTCTCCTCCACATAGGAGAAACTCACCAGCATAAGGTTCCCGTAGGCGGTGATGTTGTTCCCGCTTACCTCCATGAAGGTGTCGCTGAACAGTGTTGCACTGAAATTATCCCGTTCCAGTTTTACCACATTCTCCTTCTGCTGATTGACGGTGTAGTCAAGGCCGGTGATGACTATTTTATCGCAGATAACCCTGAAAAACCGCGTGGGGATGTCATGAAGTTCTATGGTACACCCACCATATTCCAGATTAAAGGATGATGTTCCGCTGATGTTGATGGGCGCAATGGCCTGTTCCATCAGTGCCCGTTCCAGCTCATCCTTCAGAAAGGGATTCCGTGAGATGATTTTGTCCAGTGCGTCAAAATAATGAATGGAAATTTCGATGGAATCGTTGCGGTACACCACGTCCATGATGTGATTATCGTTCTCATAGCAGGAAATGGTTCCCTCCAGCCCTGCCGGCATATAGGTACCCACAATTTTCCCGTCATCGAGTTCGAATCCCCCGATGTCCACGGCTGATGCTGCGGGAAGCAGAAGCAGGAGACCGAGAACGAGCCATCTCATTACCCTTTTATATTATGCTCTTTTATAAACGCTGTCGTGCAAACGTCGAATTGAAACAGTGGCGTCATTCGTGGCGGGCTTCTTTCTCAATCCTTTCTATGAGCGATGCCACAAGCAGCGGAAAAATGACGGTTGCGTCTCCCTCCACCGTCACCTGACTGGCCTCCTCATTCACCTTTCCCCACGATATGGCCTCCCGCAACCGTGCACCTGAAAGCGAGCCGTCCCATTCCACCGCAGAGGTGATGTACACCGCGGCGTCCAGCCCTCCGTGAAACTGTGCCCACCATATCAGGTGGTGTTTCGATGGCCCCCCGCCGAGGATAATGCCGCCGATTTTTCCCTCGCCAAAAAAGGTGTCGGAGAGTTCCCTTTCATCCTTGAAAAGATTTATCTCGAGATGCTGTTCCTGGCTGAGCAGCCAGAGCTGCAGGCCCACTGCCCCGTCGGTGATGGCGGGTACATACACGGGAATCTCGTTTTTATATGCCCAGTACAGAAATGATTCCTCGGAAAGATGCTTTCCTATCTCCCAGGCAATCTCCCGGGTACCAAAGCTTCCCTCAACCCCTGTAAAGAACTCCCGCATTTTTTTCTCTATTATTTCACCGTAACTCTCGTTCGGAACGAATATGTTTCCCAGCCGGTTGACGCCCTCCCTGTGCAGTTCCCCGTCATCCGCCTCAAAGGAACCGTGATGGTAGGGCCTGAAGGTCCGTGCGAGGTCGTGGTCGAGACTTCCACATGTGGTGATGATGCCATGGACGATATGCTTCCTCACGAGGTCCTTTATCACCCCCCGTGTTCCTGTTGCCACAATGCAGGCAGGGAAGGTGAGAAAAATGGTGTACTCCTCCCTCACCATCTCCTCGATGATATCCGCAGCCACACCGAGTTTTTTCGCCGTAAATCCCCCCGCCTGATGCAGCTGCCTTACCAGGCCATCCACACTCGATGCGCTGGCAACATCAATATCCCTGACAATCATAACAGTAAAAGAAAAGAGCTATAAAAATTAAGAGGGAAGAGGGGGTTGTGTGGTGTGTGTTCAGTACATGTCTTCCATGCCGCCGCCCATGCTGCCCGGGCCACCGCCGGCGCCTGGGCCGCCTCCGCCGCCTGAGGTGCCCTTGGCTGCAATGACGTCATCGATGCGCAGTATCATGATGGCCACTTCAGTGGCTGATTTCACTGCCTGTTTTCCCACACGCAGGGGCTCCAGCACGTTCAGTTCCTTCATGTCTGCACTGTTGCCGTCGTAGACATTGACGCCGTGGTGTTTCTTGCCCTCCGAGTGTGCCTTGCGCAGTTCGATGAGGATGTCTATGGGGTCAATGCCCGCATTGGTTGCCAGCGCCCGCGGCACTATCTCGATGGCATCGGCGAATTTCTCGATGGCGAGCTGCTCCCTTCCACCGACAGTTGCCGCATAATCCCGCACTGCCATGGAGATTTCTATGGCCGCAGAGCCGCCGCCGGTGATCATTTTTCCGTCCTCGAGAGTCACCGCAATGACGCTCAGTGCGTCGTGCAGACCGCGCTCAATCTCGTCCACCACATGTTCCGTTCCGCCTCTCACGAGAATGCTCACCGCCTTTGCCTTCTTGCAGTCGGTGATGAATGTCATCTTGTCCTCGCCGATTCTCTTCTCCTCCACGGTTCCTGCCTCTCCAAGGTCCTCAGGTTTGATCTCATCGAGCTCGCTCAGTATGGATGCACCGGTTGCCTTTGACAGTTTCTCCATGTCGGATTTCTTCACCCTTCTCACGGCAAAGATGCCCTCCTTTGCCAGGTAGTGCTGTGCCAGGTCGTCAATACCCTTCTGGCAGATAACGACGTTTGCGCCGCTGTTCTTGATTTTGGTCACCATGTCCTTAATCATCTGTTCTTCCTGGTCCAGGAATTTCTGCAGCTGATCGGGATCGGTTATGCGAATCTGGGCGTCCACCTCTGTTTTCTTGATCTCCAGTGCCACATTGAGAAGCAGAATCTTTGCATCCTTCACCGTCACCGGCATGTCGGTGTGCACCCGCTCCTTATCGAGTATGATGCCCTCGACGAGCTCGGTATCGTCAACGGCGCCTCCCTGCTTTTTCTCCACCTTTATGTTATCGAGGTCCACATCTATCTTCCCGTCCTTTTCCTCTGCCACCGCGGTGACCGCCCTGTATGCGATATCTGCGAGCAGCTCCTTGTTGGCTCCCGCCACCTTGCCGGTCATTGATGTCTCTGCGATTCTTTTCAGCATATCCCTGTCCTCAGGGGTGACATCAAGAGCAACGCTCTCCAGCACCTCTGCTGCCTTTCTGCTTGCGAGCCGGTACCCCTCCGCAATAACCGTCGGATGGATATCCTGCTCAACCAAACTCTGAGCATGCTTCAGAAGCTCGCCTGCAAGCACCACCGCCGTCGTCGTGCCATCGCCGCATTCCTCATCCTGTGACTTGGCGATTTCCACGATCATCTTCGCCGCCGGGTGCTCAACATCAATTTCCTTGAGTATCGTCACGCCGTCGTTCGTGATGATAACGTCGCCCATACTGTCCACAAGCATTTTGTCCATTCCTTTCGGGCCCATGGTCGAACGTACTGCGTCGGCTATTGCCATCGCTGCGCGTATGTTGTTGTACTGGGCCTCTCTGCCTTTCTCCCTTTCGGTTCCTTCCTTCAATATCAAAATTGGCGTTTTTCCTGTCATCATTTTAATTCACCGAAGGGTATAATATCTCTTCTATATAAAATTTACTGTGAAGGGATATTCCTAACATTTCGTGATATTTTTAAACCCCTTTTCATTTTCTTTTTGGGATGGGAATGAAATGCCCATATTGTGGTGGAGAAGATATAGTAAAGGCTGGAAAAAGATACAATAAATATGTAGAAAAACAGTTATACAGATGTAATTCTTGTAGGAGAAGGTTTGTCGAAAGAGATGGTTTTGAACATATGAGCTATCCAAAAGAAATTATCCTTAAAACCCTTCATTTATATGCAGAAGGCTTATC
>QMSU01000072.1 GCA_003650975.1 Thermoplasmata archaeon | reverse complement strand
TTTAAAAGTTAGACATATTGAATACATAATGGATGAGTTTCCCATAGATAGAACTGTTCTTCTTGGTGGCGAACCTTTACTATACAAGGATTTAAGTAGAATTCTAGAAATACTACCAAATGTCACAATTAGTACAAATGCACAATTATTGGATAAAAAATTGAAAGAAATAGAAGGAGTAAGGGCTGTACAAATATCTGTAGAAGGGACTAAAGATTACAATGATTATATAAGGGGTGAAGGAACTTTTGATAAATGTATCAGAAATGCTTTACTTTTGAAGAACATTGGAATAGACGTTCATTTAAGGGTTGGCTATTGTGATGAAAATTTGAATTATGTAGTGGATTTGATAGAAAATTATTCTAAACCATTAGAAATTCCAACGGTTCTATTTCCTAGAATAGATAAACCGCCATTGAATACAGATGCACAATTATGGTTATACACGTATGTTATGAATATCAAGGATGTGAATGTATTTGTTAGTCAACCAAATTTCTTTTGTTTTATTGGTTCTAAAGGCTATTGCCCTGCTGGTTCTCATAGAATCAATTTTACTGCTGATGGAAGAATAACACCATGCAATATGGATTTCAATTATGTAGTTGGTATGTTGGATATGAAAGGTAATCATCACTCTACGTGGGATGAGGTTGAAGAAGCTTTAGAGACATATTGCCGATTTGTAAAGATACCCTATCCAGAGTGTGTTGGTTGTGAATATATGCACATTTGTAAATCTGGATGCAAGGTGGCTAACACATACCTGGGTTGTCCATTAAGAAGGCATATCTCAATAAGAGACATAGAGAGTGGTTTATCCCTTGATGACATCAAAAACAAGAGAGGAGAATTTAGAAAATTTGTAAAGAGTATCTTCAGTTGCTGATTTTTCCTTGCAATCTTCGAGTAGTTGCCTTGAATTCTGGCAGTAACGTATATGGACATCGCCTGTATTTGCCTAAAAATAGAGACAAAAATTGGCAGATTATAAGCCTATTTAAAATGAAGGCGAAAAAAATGAAGATTTCAAATTAAAAAATTAAGATGGAAAGTTAAAATAAAGCCTTCATTTCGGGTATACCCGAAATAAGTATATATATTTCAATATTAGTATATTGTAATAAGGAGAAAGAAAAATCAAAATCAAAAATGTTTACACATGTAAACATTCAAAATGAGGATGGAAAACATTTAAAAATAGCATACCATAAAGTATTTAAATGTTTTAACGATTCTATTTTGGGGAATAGGATATACACCCATCTAGGCTATGACTCAGAAGAGGAGCTGGGTGTAAAAACTATTCCCCTGGGAGGAGAGAAAAATGAGAGAAGTACAGGAAATAGAAATAGGGAAGATAGGAGAACCTATCTTCCAGAGGCTAGCGATAGACAAAGACAAACTAGAGGAGCTTAAGAGAGATATACAGAAGAACGGATTGATATACCAGATAACAATAACAAAGGATGGAAAAATCGTGGATGGATACCTGAGATTTCTAGCATACAAAGAGCTAGGGATAAAAAAGATACCAGTACAAGTATTGGATATAGACGAAAAACAGGGATTAATTACTGGGTTCAGAGCGGATATACACCGCCAGGAGCTTAGTGATTATGACACCGCCAGGGTACTAAAGATTCTAAATGAGGGATATGGATTAAGCTACGATGAAATAGCTACAAAGATACAAAAATCAAAGGCATGGATTTCCCAGCACCTAGCCATTTTCAAAGATGAAACGATAGAGAAGGCTGTTAGAGAAGGAAAGATAACCGTTTACCAGGCTAGAGAGCTTCAAAAACTACCACAAGAAGTAAAGAAAGAAGTTATCAAAGAAGTATCAAAGAAAACCGTTCTAGAAACCGCAAAGATAACCGCAGAGAAAAAGAAAGAGCTAAAGATAAGAGCAGAGATTGAAGCTAAAGAACAACAGATACAAGAGTTAGAAAAGAGAATCTCAGAGGCTAAGAAATTACCCAGAGAGATTGAAAGTCTCAAAAGAAGGATGGAAGAGAGACTTCTAGAAGTAAAGACAATTGATTTCAAAGTAAGAACAAAAGAAAACAAAGAGATACAAGGTCTTATCAAAGAGCTTTCAATCGTAGAGACTGAGTACTACCCACTCCTTAAGAGACAAGAAGAGGTAAAACAAGAGATAGAGAGACTACAAAAAGAAGCACAAAGCATAAAGGTTGATACTAAGACACTCTCAGAGCTAACGAAAGAACAAACAAAGATACTAAATGAGATAGCAAAGGTAACAGAGCAGATAAAAGAGCTACAAAAGAGAAAAGCAACACTTTTGGAGCAGAGCAGAAAAATCGCAGAGGCTATAAAGAGCATACAAAGAGATGAGAAAGTAAAGAAAGAGAAAGAGAGACAAATAGAGAGGCTACAGAAAGAAAAGGAAAGTATAGCAAAGAAGATAGAGAAATACAAAGAGAAGTACGCAGATATAATCAATAACTATAAAGCCAGAAAGAAAGAAGTCGAAAGATTCACAAGAACATTAGAGCAAAGAAAAGCGATACTAGAAGAAATCGCACAACTCAAAGCAAAGATAAAAGAGTATCAAGCGATTATAAACAACGTTAAGCAATATGAGGCAAAGCTAGAAAGACTTAAGGGAGAAAAAAAGGAGCTAGAAAAACAACTTAAAGCTATCTCTTCCTAATCTTTTTATTTTTTTATTCGAATTTTTGAGTTTACACATGTAAACATTTTTTGTTGTGTTGATTTTATGCATAATTCTATATACCCCAAACTATATAAATATATAAAGCGATTCTTTTGGGAGAAAGGAGGCGGGAGCATACTTATTATTGTTAGTGATAACCCTCCGCCTCCCTCCCATTAGTCTCCTTTTTATCCTAGTCTCCTCACCACTCCTCCTAGCCTGAAAGGGTATGAGGTTTATACCTCATACCCCAGGTGTAGGGAGAGATAGAAATGAAAGACTATATAGAATTTTTATACTACCAGAAGGCTAGAGTTTCTGAAGAACCGACAGAAATTATAGAAGACACATAGGGGGTGATATTTTGATAACAGACTTTGAGCAGATACCGAGAGAATTTGAGCCAGTATATTTTGAGATAGAAAAGGAGAAAAAGGAGTTAGGGTTGTTCTTTTAGTCTCCACGACGGGCTGGGCGGAATCCCAGCAACCGCCAGCAGGGGCGGTATAGAAATTCCTGCAAAAGAGGAGGAGAGAAAATGGAAGAGGTTTGGGAAGTATCTGAGGAGAATGTGATACATCTCCCTTCTGGGGAGACTGTATCTGTAGAAGGCGAGATAACGGCAGAGAAAATCAAAGAGGTCGCCAGGAGCAGAGGTATCAAAAAGTTCATAGTTGAGGACGAGGATGGAAATGCCCTGAGTGCCTCTGATTTCCCAAGAAGCGGAGAAGTTTTCATAAAGGAATACAACGAGGCTAAGGGGTTTTAATCCCTTAGCCCTTCTTCTTTTTTGGAGGTGATAACATGGCGGTATATGGTAATCCACATGAGAAGGAGCGATTTTTTAAATCAATTGGAATGAGCAAGAGAGAGTTAAGCGATGCCCTTCCAGACTATGATTTTTATCTGCAAGGATATGATAGATTTCATGAAGAGAGTCTTAGTAAAAAAATTGTTTTTGCGTTTGGCGATGCAGTTTACAGATATAAATCAAAGGGGTTGCTGGTAACACCTCACCATACAATAGAAAAAAGGGAAAATTTTGCATTTGATGGAGCTGTTGAATATGACAACAAATTTTCAGATATTTATGATTATGCAATTGTGAAAATATTCGATGAGAAGGGATTACACATTGGTCTCGTTGATACCCTTGGGAATCTCCATCTCACAGATTTTTACCATAATAGCAAGCCATTTCCAGTAGACTTTGTCGAATTTGTAAAAAAATACAGGTACTCGCATGAAGGGGTTATCGAGGATAAATTTTTGAGAATTATAAAAGCAATCAACCCATATAAGATAAAAGAAATAAAGGTTGAATTTGACAAAGAACGATATATAAAAGAGGTAATGGATAGCTTCAGGGCAGAAATCAAAAACATGCTAGCGAAGGAAAGAATAATTATCAGTGATTTGAAAGAGGCTTTTGATTACGAAATCAAAAATCTCAGGAGAAACATAGAAGCAGAAAGACAAAACGGATTTATTGAAGGATTGAAATCTGCATTTAAGCTGAAGAAAGACTGGAAAATTGAAGGAGAGTGGTTAAAATATACCAAAAGAATATATGCAAATAGGGTCAAATGCTATGGTAGACTTTACCGTCTGGATGATGACAAAAAATTCTATGTATCTGGATTGAGGATATACATAGCTCCAAGAATATTCAATGATTATGTGAAATGTAGCAGGGCGTATCATCCAAATTGCAGAGGGCAATCTGTATGTATAGGAGACCTGGATGGAAAGCCCATCAGCGAAGTTATTGAAAAGGTTGTAGATTTACTGAAGACCTGCAATCTTGAATCTGCCTATGATGTAGAAGCTACCCATGAGTTAAGGGAAGCAGTAGATGGAAATATGCTAGAAGAAGAGGGGGTGGTATGGGATGTTGAATGATATGGATGAATTGTATAATAGGCAAGCCAGCTTACGTCTGAAAATACCGAAGTCGGCATGTGTTATCGGATGCGGTGGGGTTGGCAGTTGGGTAGCTATCAATCTTGCATTGACTGGAGTGAAAAAGCTTGTTCTGGTAGACCATGATAAAATAGAGTACCACAATCTCAATAGAATACCATTCACAGTAAGTCAGGTTGGGATTGAAAAGGTTAATGCACTTCTCAGCTTCATTGCATTGCGTAGAATGGATACAGAGGTTGTACCGATACCCAAAAAAATAGAGGATTGTAATGAAATAGAGATGGATATAATCAAACAATGCGAGGTTATCATTGATTGCAGGGATTCAATCAGCGGTTTACCAGAAGAAATTGAGAAGAAGGCAAAGGTTATAACATGCGGATACGATGGTTATAAGGTTACAATACACATAAACAGAAATCTGGATACGGTCTGGGGGGATGAACCAGTAACATATACAATAACACCATCGTGGCTTGTGCCTCCTCAATTCCTTGCTTCGATAATTACGCTGTAAGTATGTGTTCCGAGTATGCAGATAAATACAGAGAAAATATTTAGCTTCGATATGAGAGATTTGATAAAGATATTAGAAAAAGGTTTGAAGGAGGTGAAGAAATGAAAGATGTTTGGGATAGTGGTTTGAAAATAATTAAGAAGCCAACAATCTATGTTCATCCAAAGATACTTTCAGTATGTAACTACATTCAGAGCCAGGTTGGAGAGAAAGAATTTTCCATAGTCGCAAAGGGGCGGTGGCAGGAGGACGGGTTTTATGTGTCTGATAAATTCGAGATACCAGAACAAGAGGTAGGGTATTCAAGTGTTGACTATCTCGAAGATTTGACAAAATACAAGATGGAAGGCTATAACGTAATAATACACTCGCATCCATTCAGCAGAAGTTCCAGATTTTCAAGTTCTGATGAAGAGAGTATAAATGCTCATTTCGATTGTAGTCTACTCTACACGGACAAGAAATTCGATGATGCAGTAATATCTCTACAGCTTACTGAAAAACTGCTGTTGCAGGTGGAATGTGATGTAGAAATTTTGTTCCTGGAGGAAGTTGAGGAAATTGATTTATCAAAAATAAAGGAGAAATATACAAAGCCTGTGAAGTACAAATCAAAAAAGTCAAGATACTTAGAAGACGATTTCGAATGCTACTCTGACTACATAAGATACTTTTATTAATCTCTTTTTTCTTTTTTTGTCAGGCGATAGGGAAGGTGTATTCTCTCCTCCTAGGGGCATCCCATCTCTCCCTGCACCTTCTCCGCCAAATGACA
>QMSU01000071.1 GCA_003650975.1 Thermoplasmata archaeon | reverse complement strand
GAATACAAAACGAGGTGAGGGTGGTTCGATACCTCAACAAACAGGTGCTGGAGGAGACACGCTCCTTTGCCTGGCTCATAGACTTGGGGAATGGGAACATTCGCGACATTAAAAAAGGTCAGACCGTCATCACCGACCATCATTTTTCAAATGAATATTACGAATACTCGCTGAATCCCTTTTATTTCGGGGTGGACGGGGAGACGCAGGTTTCCGGTGCGGGACTCGCCCATATGGTGGCATCCCGCATTGCTGACATTGACGCCACACTGGCAATCATCGGTGCCATTGGCGACCTTCAGGACGTGCAGCACCGCCGGCTTGTGGGACTTAACCGAGTGCTTCTCCGTAACTCACGCATTGATGCAAAGAAGGATTTGCGCATGTACGGCAGAAACCAGCCGCTTTTCCGTATGATTGCCTATGCGAGCGATCCTGCCATTCCCGGCCTTTTCAAAAGAGACAGAAGCGCCATTGGCTTTCTGACGCACCTCGGCATTGATTACAAAAAGAGCTGGGTGGAATGCACGCATGAGGAGAGAAAAACACTGTTTTCAGCCCTCGTGAAAATCCTTCTGGAGCGCGGGTTCGGCTATCACCATGCGGAGCGACTGTTCGGGGAGGTGTATGAGATGGATGGCGAGGACATCCGAAACCATGCCACCCTCCTCAATTCGATAGGAAAGTATGGAGAGGGTGAGAGCGCCGTTGCCATGTGTATTGAGGAAAAATTTGATGGCGAGGCCATACGGCGCAAACACCGTAACCGGATACGCAAATACATTGCCTATGCAAAAAGCAGGCTGGACGGCTATGGCGAACTCTACTACTTTCACGGTGGCACCTACATCATCGATACGGTGGTGGGCACCATTGCCGGCATGCTTCTGAGAGACGAAGATTTCGCGGGCCCCCTGCTCGCATTCGCCGAAAACGATGAAGGCATCAAGGTATCAGCGCGGGCCCCTTATCCCCTCGTCCAAAAAGGACTCAATCTCTCGCTCGCCATGAAGCACACGGCACAGATGCTCGGGGGTGATGGCGGCGGGCACCGCGCGGCCGCCGGAGCGCTCATACCAAAGGGTATGGAAGAGCAGTTCCTGCATATGTTTGATGCCGAGATAAAAAATCAGCTCACGCGGTAGATTCGGAGGAGTTTTATTCTGAACGTGACTCCATTTCCCGCAAGTTCATGGAAGCTGTAACCCTGCTGTTTCAGCTCATCCTCGATGTAGGCCTTCTGCACATTGTTGAACACACGGGGCATGTCAATCTGACGGGTGAATTCCAGCGTGCGGTTCAGCTCGTCCTGCACGGTCTCGTTGCCGGCATAGTACTCTATTCGTATTTTATCATCGGTGACATTCAGCACCCTCCCGTATATGGTGTAGCCCATGTAGGAAATGGTGAAATTGTCCAAGGGCGGGGTGGTGACAATGCTTATGGTGGTGTCGTTGTAATGTACGGTGCTGTCCCCCTCCCACCACGGGTACAGGGTGATGTTGTCGAGCTTATTGGGCGTTGTTTCCAGTGTCACATGCGTGTTATTGAAGGAAACAACCTTTGTGGCATTCTCCCAGAGCCAGTGAGGGTCCTGCACGGGCGTGTCGTACCAGTATTGGGGCATGGTGATTATCTGCCCCTCCTCGGGAAGCCACCGTATATCAACCGTGACCCCACCAATGGATGTGATTTCGAAGGTGGCATTGAAACCAAATATCATTGAGGTGTTGAATACGGTTCCGTTTTCCACGGGCATGCCAAAGGCGTCCTTCGCATCAACATTCACTGTTTTTTCCTCTCCCTTCTTCATCCCCTTCAGTGCTTCATAGAGCGGTGGAAATTCGTATGGTCTCATACCCTCTATGAATCCGAGATCTCCGTAGGTCCACCCGTCGGGATATTTCGTGGGGATGGTGTCCCCCATAAAAAGCTTCAGAGGGGTGAGATTATAGAGATGATCGTCAAAGGGTGTATCATACGAAACGTTCTCCTGAAATGATGAACTGAACACCGAGTTATTTTTTAAATATCCGATGTAGTATATTTCTGCAAAATCCCCTTCCTTGAGTGTTCCCTCGTCCAGTTTCTCATATCCATATATCCCGCTGGCGATTGCCACGACAACCACCAGTGCAATCAGTCCTTTTGTTACCTCTTTCATTGTGACAACCTCTTTTTCATAAATGCATCAAGCTTATTAAATGCTTTTTCCATCAATTCAATGGGTGGGAGTATCACCGCCCTGAAGTGATTCCTGCCAAAGGTGGAGCAGAACCCGGAGCCGTGCACCAGCAGCACATGTGCCTCATTGAGCACATCCAGCACAAATTCCTTATCGTCCTTCCATATGCTCCGCTCGATTCTGGGAAATATGTAGAAGGCGCCCTGTGGCCTTGCCGTTGAGAGACCCTCTATCTCGTTTATTCTCTTGTATGCATAGTCCCGTCGCTTTCGCAGTTTTTCCACCATCTGGGGGATATGGCTCTGGTCACCCCGCAGCGCGTCCACCATGGCAAGCTGGCAGACGGAGTTGGCGCACAGTCGCGCCCGGGCAATGCGCATGAATGCATCCTGCAGTCTGTCCAGTTCACCATTGGGATTGTTGAACAGCGCATATCCCACCCTCCATCCAGGTACCAGATACACCTTTGAGAAACCATTGAATGTTATCATGGGCACATCCTTTGCCAGAGAAGCCGTTGCGTGATGCTTCCCGTCAAACACGATGTCATCATAAATCTCATCAGAAACCACCACAATGTGGTGCTCCGCTGCAATGTCCACGATTTCCTTCACCACCTTCGCAGAATAGAGGGCCCCGGTGGGATTGTTGGGATTGATTATCACCACTGCCTTTGTTTTCTCTGTTATCTTTTTCCGGATGTCATCGATATCCGGCTGCCATCCCTCCTCTTCGAGGGTTGCATAGGGAATCGACTTCGCACCATTGAAGGCAGTGATGAGGTTATACGGTGGATAGGTGGGACCGGGTACGAGCAGTTCATCCCCTTCATTGAGGGTGGCCGAGAGAAACATCTGCAACGATTCTGTAACGCCTGTAGTGATGCATATGTCATCTGTGCGGTAGTCCATACCGTTTCTTCTTCTTTCCCTTTTTGCAATCTCCTCCCGCAGTTCCTGATAGCCTTCTGAAGGTGCATAACCGTTGTGACCCTCCAGAGCCGCTCTGTACAGTGCATCTTTCATATGTTTAGGAGTATCAAAATCATAGGCTATCGGGTCGCCAATGTTCATCTTCAACACGTGTATGCCCTTTGCCTCCAGCTGTTTGGCGTATACCACCACTTCCCGTATGGCATACGATATCCCTCTGGTTCTCTCGGAGGGTGTTATCATGCACCTGCATTGCCTCGTGAAATAAATAGTTAGTGGTTTTTACTGTCGTTTTCTTTTGAGTGCAAAAGCAATGAAAAGGCATGCCACCACCATTGCCGGTATCCCGAGACCCGGTGTCTTTCTGTTGTCCACCGTGTAGGTCTTCTTTTCGAATCCCACATTTCCTGCTGAATCGGTTGCATACACCGCCACAATGTATGCTCCGTTTTTCATGTCGTTGGTATTCCATTCATATGAGGAAATGCCGCTTTCATTTTCCACCAGCGTATGCCAGGTGGTGCCGTTATCGCTGCTGTAGTATATCGAAATGACAATATTCGTATCATTGTCAGTGACCTGCCACTGGAGGGTTACCGTTCCCGATACATTCACGTCCGATGGTGAAACAATGTGCACCACCGGTGGTGTGACATCATCTGAAGAAACATTGACAGTGAATTGATGCGTGGCGGGTGTCTCGTCCATGTTGCCCGCCTCGTCCTTCGCCTTCACCTTGAAGGTATAATTGCCGTTGGGAAGAGAGGAGAATGTCACCGTTGTTTCAGAACTCCAGTTGGACCATGAAGACTGAAATCCCTCCAGTGTGTAGGAGTACTGCAGTTTGTTCACTGGAGTGACATCATCGTTGCCTGTCCAGATAAAGAGAGAGCCTCTCTGCTGCGTCTCAGACGGAGGAGCCTGAATAATTCTGGTGTCTGGTGGGTTCACATCCTTTTTCACCGTGAATTCTCTTGTGGCAGGAATATTGTCCGTGTTGCCCGCTTCATCCTTTGCCTTCACCTTGAATACATACGCACCGTTTGGCAGGTTCTCATAGACCGTGGTTGTGGAGGAAGACCATGAAGACCACCCGGTGTCATACCCCTCCAGTTTGTAGGAGTAAACCAGATTTCCCGCACCGGTTATGTCATCATCACCACTCCATGAAAATGAGACGGTGCTCACGGTGACCGTGCCGCTGGGACCGCTGATAATGAACGTGTTGGGCGGTACCGTATCCGCCTCAATCGTGACATTCAATGGAGGTGACCAGTCCCCTGTGACATTCCACTCATTTTTTGCACGCACCTTTATCTCATATTCGCCAGGGTCCCCCCATGCATGTGAAGCGGTGATGTTTTCACCCGATGGATAATAATTTCCACCGTTGTCATCCCACTCATCAACCGTGCCATCCCCGTCCCAGTCCCAGCCATAGGAAATATTGTACTCATATGGATCGGTGGCAACCGTGGTGTACGTGTAGATCATCCCCACCATCCCCTCTGTTGTCCCGGATGGCTGAGCCGGTGTTTCGGGAACAGGGGGCACCAGATGAATATCGTCTGCCTGCTGATTGGGCACATACTCCTTGGTGAGGTGCACTTCACCTTTCCATCCCCGATGGTCACCGGTGGCGGTGGCCACAACGGTGATATTGCTCTCATAATCCCAGCCGGGGGTGGGATGACCCGTGTTGAAAAAGTAAAAACCCTCCTCATTGGTGGTGGTGACGTTGGCCAGTGTTTCGCCGGTATCCTCGTTTATTGCGGTGATGAGAACTCCTTCAGCAGGAGTTGCGTCGTCATAGTAACAGTATCCCCACACCGTGTGGGGCTGGGCCTGTGCCTGCAGCGGAATGAGGGAAAGTATGCATATGATTGCCAGCAGCACCTTCGCATATCTCATTTTTTCACACTAAAAGAAAAAGGGGGAGAAAGATTGGTGGTTAGTAGAACTGTGTCTCTTCCCATTTGTTCCCTGTTGGAAGCCAGACCATGACACCCATTCCCGTCTCAATAACATAATCTTCGAAGGGTGTGTCGGGCTGATATGTCTTCCAGCCGTAGTAACTTCCGTTGTTGATCCATATGCTGGTGGATGAGTTTTCGAATTCCTCAGTGGTGTTGGTGAGTATATGGAGTAAATCACTCGCATTTATGTTTGCCAGTTTGAACCAGCCAATGGAGGTGAATTTGATGAGCGGAGATGTATCCAAGTCGACAGACACATTGAATATCGGGTATCCATTCACCGTGAAGTTTACGATTCCTCTGCTGTTGTTGATGTAAATCCAGTATCCCACACCGTCTTCAATGGGGAAGTCCCAGACCTCACCGGCACCGCCCTCCCAGTAGTCATCGTAACTGCCCATATTGGGTGTGGAGTTATAGCGGCTTACCTGCCAGACCACATCCCATCCTCCGATGGCTGCCACCAGCGAGGAGGCGGTGAACGAGTTCTGGACGGGAATGGTGATGTAGTTCCATCCCGGGTACAGCGTGAAGGTGAAGTCGATTTTTCCGTAGACAGTGACATTCTGGCTGGTGCTATTCTCCGCACCGTTATTGTCCCTCACGGTGAGCGTCACGGGGTACACTCCTCCCGTGAGATACTGGTGCGTGACCACCTCACCATATCCCATATGGCCGTCGCCGAAATCCCAGGTCCAGTTGACGATGGTGCCGTCCGGGTCATGGGAGTCACTTGCATTGAAGGTAACCACATCGTCGGGTGTCGGTGTGGGTGGTGTGTAGGTGAAAATGGCCTCGGGGAAGGTAATGTTGACATACACATCATGGGTGGTGAAATTCAT
>QMSU01000070.1 GCA_003650975.1 Thermoplasmata archaeon | reverse complement strand
TTTTTCCGGAGACGGGATGGGGCATCTTTTCCACACGTTAATGACATTCCGCAGTTCCTCCTCTCTTTTTTGCCCGCGGAACAGCTCCTGCAGATAAGCAGTTCTTTCCTCAATATCTCTCTTGATGAACGCCCGTATCTCCTCAGGGGTGTAAAAGCGAAGGGGATTGAATCTTCTGGAAAACCCCGCCATCCCGTGGATTTCCTCCAGCTCCCTCGGGTCTGGAATCAGGTAGCCAAATGCGGGATGGGTGAGCCACTTTTCGATGCGGGCATTCTCCACCAGTTCGATAAGCTTTTTCGAATCACGCACTCCTATTTTTTCTCCCTTCCCGGTGGCAAACCCCTCTATGTCATGCGCCCCCACAGAGCCCGTGTTAACCACAAAAAATATCAGGTTGCCATTAAGACCTAGGTTCATATCTCCATAGGCTGCCAATTTAAGTACAGCCTGCTCGGCCTGTTCCCGCGCCATGAAATCAGTTGCCGCATACACCCGCACCCTGGAGCCGGCCGGCCTTCCTTCCACCGCAGAGGTGATGACACTCTCGCAGCCACTGTCGAGCGCAACGGCCATAGAAGGGTCTGTCACACGGATGATGGGTTCGAGGATGTCGAACCGACGGAAACTGAGTCCTTCGGCCCGGAGGGTCTGCTCTTTTCCCCATTGCGGGTTGAGGTCGCTGAACTGAAAAATGAAACGCCCGTTTGTCGTCCCGCTTTTTTCATACTGCGTGCAGATGAGCTTTCCCGCCGATCCGCGGGCCACGGGAACCACCACCTCATGGCCATATATCGTTCTGGTGACATATTCAACATTCTCGCAGTCGATATTCATGGCAAGCACTATTCTCCCCTCCTTCGATTTCATAAGGCCCTTCCATTCAGGACCCTCTTCGGTCAGCCCCTCTGATTTGGCGAAACTTGCCGCTTCAAGTCCTATTATTTTTATCCTCTCGATGCGGCCGTTCCTGCACACCGGCAATCCCACCAGTGCATCGTCCTGCTCAATATCGTCGCCCACGGTCAGCGTTGTTTTCCCCGTTCCGCTCAACCCCTTGAGGATTCTTCCATGACAGCATCCTGCATGGTATGAGATCAGCCCCTCGTGTTCGGCCCTGTTCCATACCATGGTGAGGTTTGGTTTTTTGTAGGCTCCGCCGAAATAGTCGATGCGAAGATTCATTACCTTTCTCACATCGCTATTCATTCCGGTGAAGTCATACAACGTAAGCGGCTCGTTCTCATTGAAGGAGGGCCACACCTTCTTGATTCTTTTTATATATTCATGGGGAAGTTTCTCCGGGATGATGTAATTCCAGCAGGAGATGGGAATGTTTTTTGGCGGGAAAATCATCAGCTTCCCCATCCATGCCATATAGGCAGAATGAGGATTTTCTATGCTCACTACCACCTGCAGCCCGGTCTCGTACTCGTGTTCTCCCTGCACGCCATCCTGAACAATTTTATCCATCTCCGCCACATATTCTTCGATGATATGAAACAGTTTTTTCCCCCGCTCTGCATCAAAAGATTGTTGCCCCCTGCCGAGCCGGTAATCTTCCGGTACCATGTAAAACACGCGATCCGGACGTCTTCCCTTCTGGATGGTGCCGAAGAGATACTGTCCATCTTTTGTGACCACATAGTATGGTTTGAGAAACTCTTTGAAGAAATCGTGGTCAGGGTTTCTGATTTCCATGTGGATAATGGGTTATTCATATACAATATTTTCCCGGAATTTTTGAAAAAAACCTTGGGTGAGTACCCGCTTTTCATCCATCCATGTGTAACAATCTTTCGTTACCGCTTCTCCAATACACTTCCAGTACATTCTCGTAAATGAACAGGGTCACATGGTGATTGCTATAACCGTTCCTCTCTATTTTCCTCCTGTTTCTTCAACAATTCCTTTTCCTTTTCAGAAATAGATACTACTACGTTAACCACAAAAATCACCTCCTACTTCTATAAAATCGATAAATGGGTTGAGAGGGGTATTATCGCCAAAATTTCCAGAGAAGGGGAAAATGGGCCCGCCCGGATTTGAACCGGAGTTTCTGGCTCCCAAAGCCAAAAGGATTGACCAAGCTACCCCACGGGCCCCTTCCACCGTAAAATAGAAAAGCATAAAAAACTTTTCTGCTGATGGGAAAGGTTGCAGCTTATGTGATACTGGTGCTCACGCTCCTTCTAATATATGGCTCCGCTGTGCTCAGCCTCACCGCCGGCATCGAATACACTTTCAATGAGACGATGCTCTTCTTCTCGCTGGCCTTCAATGTCTTTATCATGGTCGGCGCTTCCATGGCATTCATCTATCTGTATTATGGCGGCGATGTGTTCGAGCGCCTCTATTTCAGGAAGGAGGGAACCGCACGGTCACTCATATATGGCACATTTGCAGCCATGGCCTTTCTCCTTGCAACCAGTGCGGTGCTCCTCCTCACCGGCTATGAAGAAGAGAATCCGTTGGCGGAGCAGATAGGGAAACAATTGAGTGTTATCTCGCTCATTCTCATTCCGCTGTTGTCTGCGGTAAGCGAGGAGGTGTTCTTCCGGGGGCTTCTGCATATGCAGATGGAGGAACGAATCGGCTTCACTCCTGCGGTGCTCGCATCATCGACACTTTTTGCACTTGCCCATCTTGAATATGGCACCTTCCTTCAGGTGGTGATGCCCTTTCTCTTTGGCCTTGTGCTTGGATTTCTGATGCACCGGTGCAAGAACACCTGGGCGCCTATAGCTGCCCATTTCAGCTACAATTTCATCGGCCTTTTGGCGCTGTATATGAGTGGTTGAGAAGAGAAGTGTTGTGCGTGCCATCCTTCGTTATGTCATCATATGGTCTGCCTTCCACAAAAGCATGTTCTCCACAAGCTTCCAGGCAAGCACACCGAGAAGGCCGTGTGGGGATGCATTGATAAAATACATGACCGCCACATTATCGGATAGCCGTATGCTCAGGCTGGTGGTCACGCCCCGGTCTCCTCCGGTATGGCCGATAAATCGGTCTCCATTTGAGGCATTCCACACCACCCATCCCAAACCGTATGGGTTTCCTGGATAGTGTATGGCATGCATCATCTCCACGGTTTCATCATCAAGCACCCAAACATCATTATACACCCCGCCATGCATGTGGGCAATTGCGAAACGTGATAGCTCAGAAACAGAGGTTCTCACGCTTCCGGCGGGATAATCGATATAGCCAAAATGTTCGTAGGGAATATATCTCCCAAGTGAGAATCGGTAGGGGATGGCAAGGTTGTCAACATCAACATCGGCAAGGCGAAAACTGGTATTGAACATGCCGAGAGGGATGAAAATATGTTCCCTGCAGTACTGGTCAAACGGTATGCCTGATAGCCGCTCCACCAGATATCCTATGACGCCAAATCCCACATTTGCATAGTGAAATGCATCACCGGGACGATCATCTGACCATATTTCTGAGGTGTAGTTTTCCCCACCGGGTACCAGATAGGTTTCAAGCCATGGATAGATGGGGATGGGGCAGTCTCCGGGGAAATACTGATAGAATTCTGGCGGGTCCTCCGCGAGGCTTGACCGGTGGGAAAGCAGCATCCGGAAGGTAATCGGTTCATCAGGGTAATGGGGATTTCTCAGGGGGAAGGGGAGATAGTCGTTCACATCATCATCAAGGCCGAACATCCTCTCTTCATAAAGCTGCATCAGCGCTGTGGCAGTAATGGTCTTTGAAATGGAGGCAATCATATAAAGTGTGTTTTCACTGGAAGGTTTTCTGTTTTCAATGTCATACCAGCCATATCCCTTTGCCCACACCACATCATCTTCCTTGATGATACATGCGGATAAAGATGGTGTATGGATTATTTTCATCAGTGTTTCCATCAGCAGGTCAAATGGTTCCTTTCCTTCCTGTTCCGGTTTCTCTATTGATTGAGCCGCAGTCTGGTGATGAACGCCCTGCGCGGCTGATGAAATAAGAAAAAGAAAGGCAACACCCACTGCTGCATAGGGTTTTATCGTTTTCATCTCATTTCCTCGCCATCTTCTGTTATAAATGGTCATTGCGTTAATATCTTTATCCATTGCTTTTTGTTGCACGCCGAACCGTTCCAAAATGAAAAACGGGGAAAGATGGATTGGCAATGTCTCAATCGGTGCTTATCATGCGGGGTGTGGCGAAAAAATCATGGGTGGAATACGGCGCATACAGCTGAATGATAGAATAGTTTATCGGCATGGGTGCCAGAAACGATGCGTTATTCCCCATCCCCACAGAGACAATTCCATAATATTTTGCTGATTTCACCAGTTCATGGTCCACTCCCACAATGCCGGCACCGGCCATCACCACTCCGAGTACCATCCCGGCAATGGCTATGGTCATCATCCTTCTCATTTTTTCACCCTGAAATATCCAATTGTTACTAGTCTATAAAGTTTGGGAAGAGAAAGTGTGACACTGTCGATATAAGGGAAGCGAAAAAGGGTGTACATGTTCATCCAATGAGAAGCGTTCATACCATGGCAGGAACCACTCCCACCGTCTTTCGTACGAACGTGCAAAAAGCATGGTATGGAGTGTGGGTAGCCCACATGATGGGTGGAGGCCAAAGGGCCAATGAAAGGGCACAACGGGAATGCTGTTGTACCATGAAACTCCCTCCTACGAGAAAACCGAGTTATTAATGCACTTTTTCATTTCCTCAATGCTGCCTCTATTCTCGCAATGTCATAGCCAACAATTATGTTGCCCTTTATATCCATCACCGGAGTCCCTGTCTGCCCGCTTTTCCTTATCATTTCCTGTATCGCCGCGGGATTTTCAGAAACATTTATTTCCTTAAAGGATATGCCTTTGCCCCTAAGATATGCCTTTGCCTTTGTACAGTATGGGCATCCTGTGCTTGTGTATATTATAACACCACCATTTGCACCATACTTTGATTTCTTCACCAACGGTTTTGCACTCAAAACATCGCTTATCCTTATCATCATAATGCTTGCTTCACCGGCCCTTTCAATTTCTGATTTTTCCAGAGAAAAGGAGCGAAGGGTGGGCATTTCCTTTACCCCCTCGCTGGAAAGCCCTTTTATTTTTCCATTCTTCATCTCCTTTTTCATCTCTGCAATTGCTATCTCCTTATCAAAGCCCATGTTGCGAGCCATTGCCTTTACCACATCTTCCAAGGCAGAAGCGAACTCCTCCATGGCCATCGACTGCTTGTTTCTTTCTTTCATGGCACTCTCCCTTATCTTCTTTGCCACCGCCACCTTTGCGGCGCCTCCTCCAGGCAACGCCCCCTCCTTCAGTGCGTCCATGGCTGCTTTAACAGCTTTCTTCACATATTTCTCAATCAAGATTTCATTCTTTTCATTGAAGCCACGTATATGTAGCGTTACAACGTTTCCATCCTTAACATTCTCAATCCTCAGCATTTTCACCACCTACACATGACACACGCCGCCCGTACAGCCGGCATTTTCATCGGCCACAACATTTCCGCTCCCTCCAAGATATTCCCTGCCTATATTCTCCATGGTTGTTGGTGTCGCCCCCGTGCTTTTTGCCACCGCCTTTAGGTCTTCCTCGCTGACCTTCTCAAAGGCCATTATTCCTCTTTCCGCCAGCATCTTTGCTGCTCTTTCATCTATCTCTCCTTTCACAAGCACAACATTCGCGCCGATTTCCTCTATTTTGTTTATTATCTCTTTCAACTTTCTGGTGTCCATATCTGCAAATTTTCCGTATGCCTCACTGGATTCAATGGATATTTTTGCGTCCACCTTTGGTTTTTTTATTTTTATTTCATCAAGAATGAGAATGCGGCCTGTATCAACAGATTCGGGCATATCCTCATCCTTTCTTTCGTAATCAAGAAGATGTCCTATTATGACCTCCGATTCATCTTCCTCCCCACCTTCCTCAGTATATACCTTTATATTCTCCG
>QMSU01000069.1 GCA_003650975.1 Thermoplasmata archaeon | reverse complement strand
GGCCCAGAAGTGGATCTCATGGCAGCACTCATACTGGAAGGTGAGGTTCACCGAGATGTTGCCCACGGTGGGGTCATTGTCACCGGGTCCATTATCCTGCACGATCACCACGGGATAACGGGTAGTATTCCATGCCTCGCTCTCGTTGGTGCAGTTTCTCTTCCACCATATCTCGTATCCCAGCTCCTTTATTCCTGCTCCTCCGCCGCATCCCACATCGGTGGCGTTGAGCCATATGGGAGTGCGGTTGGTGAGCCACTGGTATTCACCGTATGGCGTATCTGCCACGTGAGGTTCTCCAATTTCTTTTTCGAGTATGGGTGGTGAGCAATCAACCGCAATATCACGGTCATAGGTGGCATTGTTGCCCACGTAATCGGTGATTTCCCATATGAGTTCATGATAGCATTCCTCCTCAAAGGTGAGGTGCACGGTGATGTAGCCAACCCGTTTGTCAAGGTCCGCCGCATCATTGTCGTGCACGGAAACATCGGCGATTTTCACCCAGCCTGAAGGTCCTGTGGCATTCCACCACACAGAGTAGTTGAACCATTCGGCGCCGCTTTCACACGGACCTCCCGTGTCGTTGATATAGAACCATACACCATTGGAGCAGTTGGTCGCCGGGAATCCATTAATGGTCTGGTTGGGAATATCATAGACCAGTTCATAGATTGGCGGGGTGTCGTCCACATAGTGTGTCTGGTTTCTCACCGGTTCGCTGTTGGTACCATTTTCTGCATAGAATTCAAGATAGTGCTTGCACTCGTTATCCAGAGTGAAGTTGCCGGTGTAATTTGTCCAGTCACCCCATGTGCCGTTCCACCATACATGATATGTGATATTATTATAACCGCCGGCTGCCGTCATATTGAAGGGTGTGTGGCTGGTGACATAGTTATGCTCGATACCATAATACCATGAATGACCGGGAGTGTGGCTCCTATGATCGGTGACATGCCAGTATCCGGTATATGTCCAGTTGCCCATGTAAGGCGGTATGACCGAGCTATCCTCAACATCATCACCGAATCCACCTATGTTGATATCATCGATATACCAGCCCTCCCAGTAGTTGTAGTCGGTGCCGTTGGTGTCAAATTCGAAGATGACGGTGACATTTTCTCCCGAGTAAGCGGTGAGGAAATACTCATGATACACCCATCCAGGCGGGGTGTTGAAACCCGATGAGCCGTAATAGGTGGTCTCATCGCCACCCGGATCGGTGAGAGGATTGAGCGTATCAATAAGGATCTCGGTTCCATCCAGATATCCGCCGGTGGTGGAGATGTACACATTCATCAGGTCATGCGTTGAGGAATTCACTCCCTCAATCTGCCACCATGTCCAGAAAGATAACATCGGTACGGGGCTGTCGAGATGGATTTCTGGAGATACCAGATATCCGTAATTGGCAGTTCCATCGTCATAGTTATATTTGGTGAACTGCGGGTCACCCACGGTTTTTGTTGTCTCCGGTGTGCCGAGAGTGAAGTTCAGCCAGATATAACCGTTCCCTATTGGCGGTGCCATCTGTGTCTTGTTGATATACGTGAAATTACTCCCGCTCTGCGAACCGTCAGAGGCGGTGCCAAGAAGCAAATCACCATCGAACCAGTACGCCCACGGTGCGTTATTTTTGATTACCATGTCCACAGTGAACATTCCAGAACTGTTGGTCTGGTTGATACCCCATGCTCCTGTGTCCTGGTCTCTGATGTACACCGTTGCACCTGCCACTGGTGTGGTCCCATCGGTATCATAGACATACCCCACTATTGTAAGAGGGGTGGTGTCCGCTTTCACGTTTATAAGCATGAACGTCCCCGCTATCGCTACCAGAGCAATGGCAAGAGCCATGCCCTTTCTCATATCCAAAATACCCACTTTATACTTTCCTTTATTCATTTTATTCCTCCCTAATATTCCATAGCATTGTTAGTCAAAGAATATGCTTGTTCTTTATATAAATTTCTATTTTTTCCCAGAGAAGAACGAGCCGTCTTACACCTCAACTAACCATGCACCATGAGAAAGGTAACTATACGCATGCCATGGAGAGCAATAGGCCAAAAGGCCCCAAAATGGCAGTGCGATGTGTTTTCTTTTAGAGAGCCCTCATGCATCAGGGGGTGGTTATCATGACCAGTATTTGAGTACAATGGCGGTATCATCGAGATCGATGGCCCCGTTGCCGTCAATATCATAGATGGCCCTGTGCTCAGCGCTGGCCGTGCCACCAAAATGGTGGGCCATCATCACCAGGTCCTGAACCGAGACCGTTCCATCGCCATTGAAGTCCGGCGTGAAAACCCTCACCACCGCCTTCACCACCTGCTGCTCGGTGTTTCCCAGAAAATCCATCGCCACGGTGCTCAGTTGATAGAAGCCACTCTCGGTGGGGACAGAAAACATGAACGGCACCTCATCATCTGTCTGGTGGGGGACCCATGCACCCCACGTGTCATTATCATTGCTGAAACGGTAGTAGATTTCGATATGTTCCACTCCGCTGCCCTCATCATGCACGGTGGGTGTGATGGTCTGATTTTCGCAGAGAATGCAGAACAGGTACGGCAGGGAGAAATTGGTGGAGGGAGGAATGGTATCGAGCATGCGGGATGCCGTATATACCCCAGTCCCGTTGATGTAGAATTCGATGCGCACCTCCCCGTGGGTGCCGCCGTGCTCTTCGAGGGTGAACGGACCCTCATACCGGTAAAAATTATTCCCGCTGCCCTCCCCGCTTCCCGGCTGGGGGTGCCACGTTCCGTTATTATATATCCTGTAATATATTACATCAATAATACTGCTCGATATGGTGATGGGCGTGGAGAGGGCTATCCATTCGCCATGCTGCGGCTCTCCGAAGGAAATGGTGATGGAAATCTGGTGCTCGCATTCTGCATCGTAGGTTCCGTGGTAGAACGGTGGCTGCTCCACATTGCCAAGGCAATCATAGGCAATGGACTTGAAGCGGTAGTAGCCGCCGCCCTCGGGCGCATCAAAGGAGAGTGTCCAGTTATCAGCGGTTCCGTCTGGATGAGTGATGAGTGTGGTGTTGGTGGCATAGAGCACCCAGTCGTCGCCCCATGATTCGTTGTCTGCATCATAGAGGTAATATACCTCAACCTTGCAGACACCCACCGGTCCTGAATCCTCGCCGCATCCGAAGTCCTGTATGTCCACCACGGTGATGTTGAAGGGTGTTTCCTCCCGTTCATACGGGACGATTTCATCGACCCGTGATACGGGTGGTGTGCCGTCCACATAGATATGCTGCTTGTGGTGGTCAATCTCTTCGTGACAGACCCGGTCCACAGACCAGTGGCGAAGTTCCACGATACACTGGGATTCATTCACATCCGGGTCATGTGCAAAGTAATCGCTGGCATCGGTGTAGCCCATGATCTGTGCGGCTTCATTAATGGTGAACCAGTGCTTGCTTGTGGAGTACACGCCTGGGTAATATGGCTGCTCGAAGACTGGAGTGTCGAGTTTCCATAGGAGAATGGGTTCCTCGGACCAGAACTGGTACCATACTTCCTTGATACCGCTGTCCCAGTCAAATGGATCGGTGCCGTTGAGCCATATCTTGGTGGTCTCCGGGTTCACCCAGTGAATCACCTCTCCTGCACCGCCCTCTCCTTCCAGCACGGGTTCACTGAACTCCTTGGTGGTTTTCGGCGGGGTGCAGTCAATGGCGAAGTCCTGCTTGCGCTCGCCGAGGGTCATGTTGTTGTAATCATAGATTATCCAGTGCACCTCGTACTTGCCGCAGTTGTCTTCTTCGCCGTTCAAATCTCCGAGGTGAATGCCCAGGGCCATCCAGTTGGCATCCATTCCAACCATGTAATCGACGCCCGATGGGAGATATTCACTGCCATTGGAATACATACGGCTCCATGGCAGGAGGTCAACCCACTGACCCGCGCCACCGAAGACATCCTGAATCGTCAGCCTGAAGAGTCCGTCAAAGGTCATCTCGGTGATGCGGTACCATCCGTCGCCATAGCCTGCAGATGCGTCAAAGTCGATTTTGATGTAATCGCCCACGCTCAGATTACCGTCGCCGTCATTGTCCACGGCATCCGTGGCATTTCCCTTTAGCGATGAACCGATGTATACATCCAGTGGATCATATGATGTGGGCAGTGTCTTTCTGAACACCCTGATTTCGGTCTCATTTGACTCCCATTTCTGGACACTGTAATCGATGTACCAGATTCCTGTCCTGCAGTCGGTGTTCTCCGGCATATCGGAGGAGTTTATCCAGAGCCAGCTGCAATCCTGGAAGTAGTATATATCCTTGGCATCATCATAGTAGAGACAGCCGTCTGACAGTTCAAATTCAAGCACGTCGTCCTCATCTGCCTCTGGAGCCATGTCGTCAACACCCACGTACCATTCGTTGGGTCGCTCGGTGTTGCAGAGATCATCCTTGCTGAAGTAATAGAGCGTGTGGTTGCATCCCTCGGTGAAGTAGAACGGTTCCGTGTAGGGCATCCACCAGACATAGCCGCCGTAGTAGTTCTCGATGTATTTGGACCAGTTGGCCGCCCAATCGGTGTCATTCAAATGAAGTCCAGGTACCCAGAAATCAGAGTGATTGTTGAACTGGATATACATATCGTTGCTGGATACGGTGATGTTGCTTCCATTGATGGGCCCCGGTGTTTCAGGCGTCGGATAGAACTCGTACTTGCCGCTGCTCTCATTCCACCATCTCCAGCGGTAGTAGGTGGCATTGGTGTGGTTGTACGGGTAGATGCACGGATAGTCGCCATAGTGTACCGCACCGAGATGCACATCATCGTTGATGCAGATGACATTGGGTCTGTCCTCCACCTCATCCGGGTACTGATGGCTCATGTTGTAGGCGCATGCCTCGCGCACCAGATCAAACTGGTCACTGTAATATGAATCAAGCGTGTCATACGGTCCCAGTACCACAATGCTTCCCCTGCCGGGCTGTGGCAGTTGCCGGTAGACCACATAGGCGGTGTCATTGTAGACGCTCTCGGTGAGTACCAGTGCATCAGGTGGTAGCATGTCCTTGTACATCTGCGCATCATCCGATACCGAAGTGATAACCTGTCCTACGGTGTAATCCTTGGTTATCGGGTGGCTCATCACAATTCTCTGGTCATCATCCCACCAGTTCTCATAATCCCAGAAGGTGTATTCCCCGTTGCTTCCCTTGGAATCCTCCCAGAGGTATCCCTGATATGCAACGGCGCACACCGCACTGTCAATGGCAACAATGCGTCTTCCCTCAATGAACCATGCGTCCACATCGTCAAGCCACATATCGGGTATGGCATTGTCCGGTAGGACAAGCACGTCAAACTCACGGATGGTGGAATAGTTAAGAGTGGTGACCACCTGCACATCAAATCTGCCCCCCGGGTCATTGTTCAGAATGTCAGCCACCTCTGAATAGATATTATTCTCTCCGCCGGTCCAGTAGCTTGCATAGTGCTTTGCAGGCCACTCGCTTGAATTATAGATACCCACCCGTATGTTGCCATCGGGGTTCTTGGGTATCCACGGATGGTCGCCCCACGAGATACCCAGCACCGTTTCAGGAGCGGTGCCGTCCACGTACCAGCGCTCGTAGTGCAGCTCGCTGCTGTGGCATACATGGTCCTTTGCGAAGTAGTACAGCTCGTGGATGCAGTCCTCGTAGAAATGAATCTCTGCTGATATGTAGCCCGTGCGGTTGTCAAGGTCCCACTGGCTATTATCAGGAATACGCCACCAGTATTCACCTATGGCCCAGTCAGGTGTCCCTGGAATCTCATTACCATACACAATTTCTCCACGTGAATATCCGTCTCCTGATTCCCCTGGATAATGGGTGCCCTCATACACATATCTCCAGTAGATGGCGCTTGTGCCCACTCTGCACTCATTATCCGGCAGGTCGGTTGCATTGATATACACCGGTGCGCAGACTCGCAGGAAGCCGAATGAGCTCACGTTCACCCAGTCAATCATCCATCTGTCGTCATATGAGCAGTTGCCGTTGGTCTGCCAGACGAAAGCAAGCTGGATGTCGTGACCGTGGTAATCCCACAGTGAAACATCTTCAGTAACATATGAG
>QMSU01000068.1 GCA_003650975.1 Thermoplasmata archaeon | reverse complement strand
TCTCTTCACCGTGCCTGTGGAAAACAATTATACTGCATCAGGTATTGCCGCAGCAGTTCCTGAATGCACCATGCTGGCCTCATGGGATGCAGGGACAGGCACATACACCACATTTATTGTGGGCATCACTCCACCCGGCTCACCTTGGGATTTCGCCATTGATGACGGTATCGGCTACTACGTGAAGGTATCGAATGACACTGCGCTCTCACTCAACGGAACGATGCTCAATACTGTCAACGTAACCCTGTATCCGGGCTGGAACACCATCGGATGGTGGAAAACAATATCCACCACCGCATCATCACTTGCGGGAAACATCAGCAGTTGCACCATGCTCGCCATGTGGGATGCTGAAACCGGTACCTATACCACATTCATTGTGGGAATCACTCCGCCCGGTTCACCGTGGGATTTCGCCATTACATGCAGCATGGGAATTCTGGCAAAGGTGTCATCAGGGAGCGAATGGCATGGGGAGGGGTAACATCTCCTCTCTGCAACATTAGAAAAGTAATGCTCGAATTACCTGAATCACCGTTCTATTGAGACCGTGGGAAATCCAGGGTCCCAGTATGTTCCCTGTTCTGCGGGTGACAACCGCCAAAAGTATTCCCTGTGCTGCAGTTGACACAATAAACAGTGATTCGAAATTTTGTGGATGGGCAAAAATAAAGGCGGTGATGGATGTTGCGTATGCTATCCTTAATTCGGTTAATTTCCACAGGTATAGGAACAAAACTCCTCTGAACAGAAATTCCTCGTTAAATGCATCGAAGAACATGACCGCATTCCAGGACAACGAGGTAATGCCCTCGTTCCCCCAGGTGATTGCCAGGCTGATAAGCAGGGTTATTACCAGTGCCCCAATTCCAAGGAATATGCTTGGCCATACTTTTTCTTTTCTTACACCAAAGTGTTTCAATGCATCCCTGATATTCCATCTCTCAAAATAAGCAATGACGGCAAATGGAAGAAGCGTAAAAAGAATAAATTTTCCAAGAAAATATCCGGTATCTCCGTACATACCCGCCAGATAATTTACCGCTGGATATAACCCCACTATTCCGAGTATGCAGAGTGAAAGAACCACCACCCTCTCAAGGCTCTCTTTTTTCCATTTGTGGCAGTATGCCAGCGGAATGATCAGTGCAAAAATCACTGGTGCAATGGCAATCTTGAGAATATACACACCTATTTCAATAGAATCGACAGAATCTATAAATGTATTTCGAAAGATTCACGGAGCTACTTATCAGAAGGCTGATCAAAATGCGGCATCCTTCTCAGGGACAATGAATGTTTTTATGACGCACTGAAACACGAATGATATGACACCTTTACAGGCATGGATGAATATATCTACGGTTTTTCCATTCTCTTCGTAAAAAATATTTTATATGAGCTCCTTATATCATGCAAGGTGATTCATTGGGAAACGTGAAACCATCATTCATTAAAAAGCTGGCAAAGGAACTGCTTAAGAGGTATCCGGGAGAGTTTACTGAGGATTTTGAAAAAAATAAGAAACTGGTGGAACGATTGACCACCAGATATACCAAAAACGTGCGAAACAGGATAGCAGGATATATTTCTCGAATGATGGAAAAGAGTAAACCGGCCGAAAATGAGCAAGCGAGTTGATTCTGCCATAGAAGAAATACGCAAAGGACATTTTGTTCTGGTATATGATGCGGATGGGCGTGAGGAGGAAACCGATTTTTTCATTGCCGCGGAATTCACAAAGCCGGAGTCCATCCATCGGATGAGAACAGATGGTGGCGGCCTCATTTTCATCATGGTGAAACACGGGCTTGCTGAAACCCTGGGTCTTCCCTTTCTCGCAGATGTGATGTACAAGTGCTCAAACAGATGGCCTGTTTTCAAGGAACTGATTCCGAACGACATCCCCTATGATGCAAAGTCATCATTTTCCCTCACCATAAACCACAGGGACACATTCACTGGAATACGCGATGTGGACAGGGCACTCACCATATCATCATTCGGGAAGCTGTCGCGGGAGGTTCAGGGACTCAATGCGGTCGCAGCCCAGAGAATTTTCGGGCAGAAATTCAGGAGTCCCGGACATGTGCCAATATGCAGGGCTGCCAGAGAACTTCTGCACGAGCGACAGGGACATACCGAACTTGGAATTGCACTTGCAGAAATGGCGGGCATCCAGCCGGTCATGGCGGGATGTGAGATGCTCGATTTCGGCGAAAGTCTGAAGAAGGAAAAGGCGATGAAATACGCCGGGGAGCACGGGCTTGTATTTCTCGAGGGGAAAGAAATTGTGGAGGCATGGAAACAATGGTGCGAGTGATGGCCTCAGGAGTATTCGATATCATCCACACAGGTCATCTGCGGTATCTGGAGGAAGCAAAGACATATGGAGATGAGCTCGTGGTGGTGGTGGCATGCGACGAGACGGTGAAAAGGAACAAACACGAGCCAATAATGCCTGCTGAGGAACGGCGGAAGCTGGTGGAGGCGCTCAAGCCCGTTGACAGGGCGGTTATCGGGTATGAAGGAGACATGTTCAGAATAGTTGAGGAGATAAAACCGGATGTGATTGCACTGGGATATGACCAGCATGTGGAAGAGCTTGAACGGCAACTGAGGGGGCGAGGGATACCTGCAAAGGTTGTCCGGTGCGGTGAGTATAACGGAGATTTGAACAAGACCAGAAAAATAATAGAAAAGATAAAAAGGCGCAGCGGGCTGTATGAACATGAAGGTAATAGGGATAGCTGATACCACCTTTGCACGGTATGACATGGCAGCGGCAGCCGTGGATGAAATAAAAAATAACGCCACTGGCATCAGGATAGAACGCTATACCGTTCCCGGTGTAAAGGACCTTCCTGTTGCCTCAAAAAAACTGATAGAGGAAAGAAACTGCGACATTGTCATGGCACTGGGAATGCCGGGAAAGGAACCGATAGACAAGCAGTGTGCCCATGAGGCATCCACAGCCCTGCTGCAGGTGCAGCTGCTCACCAACACCCACGTCATTGAGGTGTTTGTGCATGAGGATGAGGCGAAGGATGAACAGGAACTGAAATGGCTGGCCGAGCGAAGGGCGCGGGAACATGCCCTGAACGTCATTGCACTTCTGTTTCACCCTGAAAAACTCACAAAGCAGGCAGGAACAGGGCAGCGCCAGGGATTCGAAGACGCTGGTCCACTGTAAATGATATGTTGAAATACGGTGTGTCCATCATCCGGTTACAGGATGATAAATTCTGTATTGTACGAGACGGTTTTTTCCGCAACCCTATCTGTCACCGCAATTTTTACATCGTACGTTCCCTTTGCCCATGATTCATTCACCGGCGGGAGATGATTATCGAACCACAGGACATCCATATCCTTTGCGGGTATCTCCTCATCAATCATCACATAACTTTCCACGGGTTTTCCCTCAAGAACGAATGGGTCCCCCTTTGGGGTGATGATGGTCAGTGTCTGGATGATGTCGGCTATTCCCTCCTTTTTCTCGAAGCCGGTCAGTTCAAAGTACATGAAAATCTGTTCTCCCTCCTTAAAGGTGTTGGGGTGCTCGTCATACATGTCAAGACCGCGGATGCCCGCACAGAAATGGAAGTCGCCAATTGAGAGTGTTTCCCCCTTTCCCGGTTCAATACACCCTGCAAGCGTTGCCATTAGTAGTACGCCAGCAAGAAGAACGGTTTTGTTATTTGGAATCCATCCCATAAGAAGATAAGCACGGTGGTTTTTTAATGTTACCCATAAACGGTGAAACGCGAGATTATCCCTTTCATTGCAACACCATAGGACATTGTTCAGTTCAAAATGTATAAAAATGGTGCACCATTACCCCTTCATGAACTTGGAGGAGGTATTTCCACTGCTCGCTGAAATCAAGGACGATGGGCTCAGAAGAAAGGTGGTGCAATGTTATGAGATGGCCATGCAGAGAGGAGGATGGAAAACTCTTGATGACATACCCTTCACCCTGTTGATTCCCGATGCATATCCCTACGTTCAGCATGTCAACAATGTGACGGCAATGGCATATGCCATCGGAAAGAAAAGAGAGGATATCCACATGGATGTACTGATTGCAGGGGCCCTGCTCCATGACGTGGGCAAATTGCTGGAATATGAAATGCGCAATGGAGTGGTGACGAAGTCATCCCTCGGCACCTACATCCGTCACCCTGTCTCTGGTGCCGCCATTGCAATGGAAGTGGGACTCGATGAGAAGGTTGTCAATATCATTGCCGCTCATTCGAAGGAGGGCGATTTTGTGAAGCGATGCAACGAGGCAATCGTGGTGCACCACTGTGATTTCATTGACTTTGAGATAGCGAGGGGGATACAATGAAGGTCATGGAAGAGGCACAGGCGGGAACGCTGAACCCGCGGGACTGCCAGATTTCAGTTGCGCCGGGCAATGGCACGGTGAAAGTCGCAAGCAAGACCCCATCGCTGTACGAAGAGTACATACAGAATATGGTGCGCGGCAAGCTTGAAGAATACGGAGTGGAGGCGGATGTGACCGTAGAGGAAAACGGTGCCATAGATTATGTCATCATGGCACGGCTGGAAGCAGCACTGGTGAAGGCCACCAGAAATGACATGCCCGATAAGAAGGCACGGAGGGGGAAGACCGCAAAGGACAGACCAAGAAGAAGCCGTTTGTATGTCCCGGGAAATAATCCCCGATTTATCAACAGTGTCGCAGTCTACGGGTGCGATTGCACCATGCTGGATCTGGAGGATTCTGTCCCTCTGGAGCAGAAACATGATTCCCGGTATCTCGTAAAGAATGCCCTCCAGTCCATGGATTTCGGGAGGTCAGAAATCTGGGTGAGAATCAACAAGGAGCTGGCATCCGATGATATGCGGGTTATCACCCACGGCAGCCCCCATGGAATCTGCGTGCCCAAGGTGGAAAGCAGCGAAGACATAGAGGTAATCGAGAAAATTATGGCAGAGGCGAATCTCGACTGCCACATTATGCCCATCCTTGAAACTGCCAAGGGCATCGCCAATGCACGGGAGATTGCCCGGGCAAGTGAGCGGGTGGTGGCCCTTGCCTTTGGCGCCGAGGACTACACCAGAGACACGGGGGGGAGGCGCACCTGGGATGCTCTGATGTATCCGCGTTTTGCGCTGCTCATTGCTGCGAAGGCATCCGGCATTCAGGCACTGGACACCATTTACCCTCACATAGATGATGAAGAGGGGTTGAGGGAGGAAACCATGCGCATTGTGGAGATGGGCTTTGATGGTAAGGGAACCATTCATCCGGGGCAGATAGAACCCATTCATGAGTGTTTCATGCCGTCTCCAGAGGAAGTGGAGAAGGCAAAACAGATTATCAGCGCCATAGAGGAGGCAAGAAAAAGCGGTGATGGGGTGGCCACACTGGATGGCAGGATGATAGATCTCCCCGTGGAAATGAAGGCCCGGCGAGTGCTGAAACTTGCGGAGCTGTATAAATAATACGATGATTCTTTCCTGGATGCGAATTCGGTAAAATTCAACAAATTATTTAAACATCTCTTCTCTTTTGCTCCATGGGAAAGGCATCAACGGTCACGTTCATTTCGCTTGTTGCCGCAATCATCATATTTCCCATGTTCATTTCTCTTTTTCCAGATGGAATACATATTTCCACGCCAGATGATATTTTCTATGAGGGAGATGCCCTGCAATTTTACGGAGCTTGCGAGGGAAACGGCAGTGCAGAACTGAGAGCATATGAAAGCAATGTCACCATCAATAATGAAACGCAGTACATGGAAAACCTGATGATATCGGGAGACATCAGTTTTGCATGCCAGGAAGCGGTACTGGACAGCGACCGATTATTCACCAGTTATGTGGTGATTCAGGGAGACGACTGCCAGGTGACCGGCGACGGCATAAATGTCACAGAAATTGATGGATACATTTCCGGTAACATAAGCATACGCTTTTCCGGTACTGTGATGCTGCACGAAAGTCAGGTGGAGAACAGAAGCATTCCGTTCATTGCAGATGATTTCAGCAGGATTTTTCCCGCACGATTTGACGGAATCTTCTTCATTACCAATGGAAGCATGAAGATAAATGGAAAGAACATCGATTTTTCACATCATATATTTTTCAGGGGAGAGGGATTATGGAGAGGGGGAACCCGGTTCGAGGGCAC
>QMSU01000067.1 GCA_003650975.1 Thermoplasmata archaeon | reverse complement strand
CACCACGGGAAGAGGTGTTTCCTGATAGATGGGTATGAATACGGGAGAAAGGTACTCCTCCACCATATGATTGCCCATTTCTGCAATGACCTTGAGGATGTCTATCGGCGAAATAACCCCCACTAATTTCCCTCTTTTTATGACAGGTATGCCGTGAATCCTTTTTTCATAAAAGAGTCGTGCGGCTCTTTTCAAACTTGCATCTGGAGATATGGTCACCGGATTCCTGTTCATGAGCATGGCGAGCTGGCTCTCCTCAGGGTTTTTGAACACATCGCTCCTGGTTATAATCCCGGCAAACTGGCGCGTACCCGCCTTCACCACCGGAACACCGGAGACCTCATATTTACCAAATATGCGAAGGATATCTTCCCTGCTGCCGGGGACTTCTGCAACGACAACATTTTTTGTCATGACATCCTTCACTTTCATCTCGGTCATTGGGGTATGAATGCACATGGTTTTTTAAAATTTCCCCATCTATATGATTCATCGCTTACTGAGGAATGTAAAGGGTAAACACACTCCCCCTTCCTTCCCTTTTGTCATTCAATTCTATTTTTCCCCCCATACTTTCAATTATTTTCTTGGAGAGATACAGTCCCAGTCCGCTCCCCTTGCTTTCTTTCCCCTTGTAACCGGCGTCGAATATTTTTTCTTTCAGGTGGTCATCCACCCCCACGCCGTTGTCTTCTATGCGTATCAATGCATAACCGTCCGATTCACTTACCGATATGCATACGGTATCCCCTCCCGAATGAATGAGTGCATTTCTCACAATGTTTGATATTGCCTCCCGCAGGGAATCGGTTGCTATAATCTCCCTGCCATATGGTTCATACTCCATGGTGATGTGTTTCTCCCTTGCGGTTTTGCTGTACTCGTTCAGTATCCCCTGTATCACCTCGTCTATCTTGATGCACTCCCTTTCCTCACCGGCCTGCAATACCCGCAATTTTCTCACATTTTCTATGATCTTTGCGGCGGTGAGTGCAGATTGCATGGCATATTCTGCAAGTTCCTGCTGTGCTTCATTCAGTGTTTCTTCGAGAAGAATCTCGAGATACCCCATGATGAGCTGCAATTTGTTGGCCACATCATGCCGGAGAAGGGCATTATAGAACTCTGCTTCCTGCTGTGCCTCCTTCAGCTGGGTGATATCATGAATGACCCCGTCTATATAGGTGTCATTTCCCTCCTTCACCACCACTGCATATTCATTGCCCACCGCGATGCTCCCGTCCTTTCGCACGTACTCGATTTCGTAATCTCTCACACTGCCCTTTTCCATGAGTTCCTTCATGAACTGCTCCCGTTTTCCCGGATCTTTATAGAGTTTGCCCGGATCTATTTTTTTGAGTTCTTCCATGGTGTAGCCAAAGAAATCCATCAGGGCTTTATTGGCATCCAGTATCCTTTTCTCTGCATCCAGTCGGTAAATTCCCTCCGAAACGTTCTCGAAAATGCTCCGGTATTTTTTTTCTGAATTCTTCAGTGCTTCCTCCATGCGTTTTTTTTCAGTGATGTCACGGATGATGCCCTCGTACCCCACGATATGCCCCCTGCTATCCTTTCGTGCACGGGATGTTTCCAGCGCCACCCGCCTTTCCCCGTTCTTTCTTTTTATGTGGACCTCAAAATCCTTGACATATCCATATTGTTTCATCATCCGGAGGATTTCGGCCCGCTGTGTGGTATCGTGGTAAAAATCTTTTTCAATGTCCAGTGCGAATACCTCTTCCTTGTTCCCGTAGCCAAGAAGGTCGACCATTGAATGATTCACATCGATAAATTTTCCGTCAACGGTGCTGATGTAGAGAGCATCCTTCATTTCCTCGAACAGCTGTCGATACTGTTCCTCGCTCTTCTTCAATGCCTCCTCCACTCTTTTGCGGGCGGTGATGTCCTCCACCGTGCCCACGAGATACAGTACGGTGCCATCGGAATCGCGAACTGTGCGCGCATTTTCGGAAATCCATATGGTACTGCCATCCTTTCTGTATATCTCCGACTCAAAGTGGGAAACTTCATCGTGTTCCATAAGCTGATTGAGAAGCTCTTCCCGCCGGCGGGGGTCCACATAGAGCTGTGTGGCAATATCGGTCATGCTGGTGATCAAATCCTCCGGTGAATCATATCCATAAATTTCCGCCAGCGCCGGGTTCACGGCGATATGGTACCCCTCTGGCGTGCTCTGGTAGATACCCATCACCGCATTTTCAAAAATGCCGCGGTAATTTTCCTCCAGCTCTTTCTTTTCCGTGATATCTTCGATGATTCCATCGTAGTACAGTACGGTGCCGTCATCCGCCTTCACCGCAACAGCGGTTACCGAGCACCAGAGTGGTGTTCCATCCTTTTTCCGTAATTTGAGTTCTTCATTTTTCACAAACCCGTCACGCATCATTTTTTCATTGAGTCTCTTTCGCTCCTCAGGGTTCTGGTATAGTGAGGACACCGGAAGTTCGAGAAGCTCCTCTTTGCTTTCATAGCCGAACATGTCCACCAGCGCACGGTTTACCTCGATGAATGACCCATGTTCTCCCGGCGTGTTACGATATACCCCCACATTGAGATGCTCGACCAGGCTGCGGTATTTGCGCTCTGAATCCTCCACCTTTTTCTTGAATTCAACGTTTTTGAGTGCATTTGCCAGCATGTGGGAAAAGGTTTCCAGAAGTGTGATATCATGCTCGGTGAATCCGTTTTCTTCCTTTTTTTCGACATTTATGACACCGATGAGTTCATCTTCATGATATATGGGAACTGCAACCTCGCTTTTTATGCCGGGAGCCGCTTCCACATAGCGTGGGTCCTTTGAAACATCAGGAACATATATTGTTTTTTTCTCGCGGGCGCACGCCACGGTAATTCCCCTTTTCCCATCGAGAGAGAGCGGGGATTCTGGTTCGTAGAGGCCCACCTTTGCCGCCACCTTGAGTTCGTTACCCCTTTTCATCAACAATTCAAAGGCATCAAAGTGCATCACCTCCCCGAGTACCGATGAAAATATCTGATACACCTCCTCAAATGAGCAAGCAATGGCAAACTCTGAAGAAAGACGATACAGTCCGAGCAACCGTTGTTCCATGCTATCCCCCCAATATGAAAACGAACATATTTATAACTTTTTCACGAGAGAACGTCATGGTCTCAGTTTTATGGTTTCCCGTACCAGTCGCTCCATTCTCAGAAGGCTGTTTTCGATGGCATGGAGCTGTTTTTTCTGTTCATCGGTGAATTCACCATAGCCTCCCTCACTGAGCAGATGAAGGTATCCCTGGGCAATGGAGAGGGGATTGAGAAAGAGATGGGCCACCCGTTCGGAGAAAATTTTCCGCAACCCCTTTTCTTCCTCCCTCGTATGAAAGGCGAGTATGCTCATTCTCCCGCCGTTGCTGTCCATGCCGGTGAACCGCCCGTAGAGGAGATGGTGCACACCGTATTTATCAATGAATTCGAATTCCACCTCTTCGTCATCACTTCCCATGAAAATGTTCCTGTTTGCCCCGCTGATGCACTCACGGTCCCTCTCCACCACGAGTTCTGTAAGTTTCCTGTTCTTCAGCTCCTCCGAGGTGTATCCAAAGTTGGACTCCACATGCTCGTTGGCATTGATAATGACCCCGTTCTCGTCCACAATCACCATGCTGATGGGGATAACACTAAGCATCTTTCGGAGTGGAAGTGCCGCCGGCTCCCCCTCGATGGCACCCGGCAGGAAGGGTATGCTATTTATTCTCATCAGCAGTTCCCTGCACCTCGCGATACTCACCTCGGTGATATTCATCTCCCTCCGCGCTTCAATGACATGTTCGGCAAATTCCCTTCGTCCCATCTCCTTCAGAAGTCGCTTGCCGGAAAGATCCACCAGCTCCTTTCTCAGTTTGATGACCCTCACTTCTAGGTCATTCATCCGTTTAATCAGTGCCTCCTTCAGTGAGAGAATCTCCTGGACATATCGCCTGATTTCCGGATGACCTGATGCCACCCTCTCGTAAAGTGCATCACGGTCCAGGCCCTGGAGAATGAATTCATGCACATCCGGCATTTTTGTCTTTGCCTCGAGTTCGGCCACAAGTTTCAGCCCCTCACTGTACCACAGGGGAGCAAAAATGAGACCTCTCCTCGTTTTCTCAAAGGCATCCGAAGGGAAATACAGCCTCTGGTGCCTCTCATCCTCAATCTCGTAACCTATGATATCCCCCAGGCTGTTGCATATTATCCGCCTCACGACACCCACCCTCTCGCCGGTGTCCTCAAAGTACACCGGAAGCCCCTCAAGTTTTTTCTCCCTTCTCTTCGATGAGTCCAGTGAAAAACGGATTCTCCTTTTTATTGAGGTAAACCACCTCCGCAGTTTCCAGTACGCGCTCATATATCACACACCTCCATCATGACCGCGGGATTCCGACGCTCCCTCAGGTAGTGCAGCAGGGCAGTGAAAAAGAGCATGGTGGAAAAACTTACCGCGAACAGCAGGGTGAGCAGAATGAGCGATATGGAAAGGTACTGGAAGAGGAGTATCAGCGCGTGTTCATCAACGGACACCACCATTCTTGCGGTGAATATGAACGAGATGAATGCAGATGCAATGAATGATGCACACGCATACTCATTTTTAAGCCGGCATCCCAGGGCGTACGCAACGGTTGCTATGGCGAGAGAGGAAAAAAGGGAGGTGAGAAACAGATTGTCAACCCCGTCAAATAAAAGCGGCAAAAATGGAATAACCGCACACGAGGCATACACTGCCCTTCTGTCCAACATGGTAACCCATAACGCCATGCTGTTTATCACCCTTTTTATTTTTTTGACCTTTTTCCTCACCGCATCGGAATATCTGTATAAAAGGAGCATCTTTGGATGATATCCCATGGTGAGAAGAGGGAGATATGCAGCGGTGAGGTAGTAACGTTCCACGATTATCGAGGAAATCAGGAGCAAAAGCACCGTCAAAACCGACATGATGATTGCTGAAACCAGGGCGGAGAAGAGTATGCAGAGACGGGGGCTTATCCCGTACACCGCTTCCATCAACGGGGTTGGAACAAGCATCCAGTATGGAGATGAGGAAAGAAAGAGTGTTCCGCTGGCATGTGTATCTCCATAGGAGATGTCGATTTCCTTCACCTCTCCGCTCTGTATGGTGATTATGGTTTCTTCGGGATATATACCCTCCTCCCCCTCAACAAACATAATCCCCTTCACCGGAAGGAGAGAGGGATTGCTGACCGGTGCCCCGGTGAGACGTGTTCCCTCTGAATTCTCAATCTCGAGAGAGTCATACGCAAAAAAGGAGGTGAGCAGCAGAAAGGGTATAAAAAAGGTGAGGGCATATGCACATGTTTTTCTCAGCGATAGTCGCTCCACACCAAAAATGAGTTCGTGCAGCCGCTCATGTGCGCTCTTTCCATTGGGCATCCATACAATCACCACCAAGAACAGCAGCGCAATGAATCCGATGAACGGTGCAAATATGAGATAGTGCCAGGCGGGCTGCGGCTCCTCCCACCTGATGTGCGTGGCCATTGAATTTATTGAGTCCTGCAGATAAATCCAGAGAAACCCGATGCACGGCAGTTTCAGTGGTGCGGTACCCACCATTATGGTTTTTCCCTGCAGATTCCTGTCAGAAACCGGTGGCTCCGGGAGGTGGGGCCCGCTCTGGTCGGTGTATTCATTGGCATCTCCTTTGGTGATAAATGTCCCGTCCTTCATCTCCACTACCCGATGAATGAGCAGATGCCCGTACACGCTTTTATAGACAATGATGTCGCCCTCCTCCACCTGCTCTGCCCTGCAGGGTACCCATATGACAATATCCCCCCTCTGGAGTGTCGGCTGCATGGATGAGGAGGTGACAATATTGACAGGATAGGGCGCACCGGCAAACAGGGTGAAAAAGCGAGTGATGATGACCAGAATGATGGCCGCAAACGCCACATTGCCCATGAGTTTTTTCATGTTCATTTTGTTATCACCTCGATACATACATAGTCAGTATCGATTATCGAATAGGCAGTCCATATCCATATCCTTCTTGTGTATGAGTTCTGCTCAACAAGTATGATTAACTCCCCGTCATGGACGAAGTGCGAGGCATTCTGAAGAAATGCTTCCAGCGTGTCTTCACCAGAAACAGTATTGCTGTCAATTTCTTCATATCCATTTGCGCTGTAATTCCATATGAACAGCGTTGCTCCTGGGGAAATCCAGTGCCGGCCAT
>QMSU01000066.1 GCA_003650975.1 Thermoplasmata archaeon | reverse complement strand
GGTGATCGGTGAAATACTTGCAGGGGTGGTCATGGGACCCTTTATCGCTGGCAACCTGTTCGGTATCCGGTATATATCTGTGGAGACGGAGGGACTGGCCCAGCTGGGCATTGTGCTGCTGCTGTTCATTTCCGGCCTTGAAATAGGGGTGGATGAGATAAAGGCCGCAGGAAAAAGCGGACTTTTAACATCTCTTTTCGATGTGACGGTGGCCTTTCTTTTCGGCTATATCGCGGGGTACATCCTTGGTTACAGCCTCACGGTGAGCATTGCCATCGGTAACATATTTGTGGCCACAAGCGTGGGGATTACTGTAAGAACACTCATGGAGATGAATGCACTGCATTCGAAAGTGGGGGAATTGATACTCACTGTTGCGGTACTCGATGATCTGTTCGGCATCATCATTCTCTCCATCACACTGGGACAGGGCAATCCTGAGATACTTCTTTTGAAAATCTCGCTGTTCTTTATTCTCATTTTCATTGCGCTTCTGGTGGTCAGCAGGATTAAAGAGGTGAAAATTCACATTCCGAGACTCATGATCACTGCCGCAGTGGCATGTGCATTCATAGTGGCGGCGCTGGCCGTCAGCCTCGGGCTTGCTGCCATCACGGGTTCATTCTTTGCGGGCCTTGTATTCAGCAGATTTCCACAGCGCCGTCGCATCATTGAATTCACCCGCCAGATGGGCGATGTGTTCTTTGTTCCTCTCTTCTTTGTGTGGGTCGGTGCATCCTTTGATTTTTATGCACTTGAGGACGTGGGGCCCCTTGTGCTGCTCTTCATACCCATGGCCATGCTCGGCAAGGTGATAGGCTGCTCTTTGGGGGCGAAGGTGTGCGGGTTCAAAGCAAGGGATGCCTTCTCTGTGGGAGTGGGAATGATACCGAGAATGGAAATCGCGCTGGTGGTAATATCGACGGAGATCACCATGGGCATATTTACTGACGAGATGGCCCATCAGGTGCTGGCAGCAACCATACTTCTGGTCATTCTCTCGTCGCTTCTCACGCCCATACTTCTGAAAATGGTGTACCGAAGGGAGAGTGCAGAACCTACGCCATCATGAAGAGAAATACCGAGCAGATGACCATACCCACAATCCCCATCACGGTGCCGAACATGAGCCAGTCCCTGGTATGTATTTCATGTCCATATCGCTTCGAAAGCGATAGCGTTATCACGCCTGCCGATGAGCCGATGGGGGTGATGTTTCCTCCCATCCCCACGCCCATGGCAAGAGCCCACCAGAATATGTCGGAGTGGTACCCCTCAGCCATGATGGAAATAACGGGGATGAGGGCCGCAGTGATGGGTATGTTGTCCACAAAGGATGACGATATGCCTGACACCCACAGTATTATGAGCGCCAGAATCACGGTGCTGCCGGATATGGAAAGGAGCCATTCCGCAAGCGATGAAAGCAGACCCACCTCATGCAGACCCCCCACCAGAGAGAATAGGGCAATAAAAAAGACGAGGGTTGACCATTCCACCGATTTAAACGCTTCACGCGGATCCTCCATGGAGGCGAAGAGTGCCAGCGTTCCACCCGCAAGGGCCACAAAGGAAGGAGAAATGCCTGTGACGCCTTCCAGAGCAAAAAAGAGTATCATGCCGGCGAGAATATAGAGAAGGTATCTCATTTTCTTCTTGTTCTTAAGATATCTCCACGGCTCCCTTTTCATCAATTCCTCGATGTGTTTGCTCTCACCCGCCAGCCACTTTCTGTAGATTATTCTCGATAATATCACCGAGAACAGGAGGGCGGTGAGCACAGGAGGGAAGAGGTGAATTATGAATTCATTGAAGGTGTGTGCAGATGCAATACCAATCATTATGTTCGGCGGGTCCCCTATCATGGTGCCCACACCGCCAATATTTGAGAGAACCGCCTCTCCAAGCATCACAGGAATGGGATTTATCTCCAGCATTTCCGCAAGTTCTACGGTGATGGGAATGATGAGCAAAATGGTGGTAACGTTGTCAATGATCATTGATATGAAGGTGGTGATGAGGGAAAGGTAGAGGAAAATGAGCCAGGGTTTTCCCTTTGAGAGACGTATTGCTCGTATGCCAAGATATTTAAAAAATCCTGTTTTTGCCATGATGCCCACATAGGTCATCATCCCGAAAAGAAGAATGATGACCTCCCAGTCAACGAAGCCCAGCACCTCCTCAAAATTCATGAACCCGAAAAGATAGCCACAGGTCACCATGATGAACACTCCCAGCAGTGCGGCGGTGGTCCGCTCAAATTTTCCGCTGAAAATCAGGATATAGCTTATGATAAATATCGCAAGGGTAACTACCTGCGCAGCATCCGTTGTTCCCACCTCTTTTTGATACATGGAACGAGTATAACGGGCACGGGGGAATGGGTGATAATCGTCTGCGTCACATGCCCTATGTGGTACCATCGAAGGAATTTCCTGCCAACGCCCATAATAACCATATCGTTATCAGAGGCATGTTTCAAAATGTGTTCCACCACATCCCCCTCCTCGATTGCTTTTCTGACCTTCACATTCAGAAACGAGGCCTTCCATTCAGTATTCGTGAGGATTTCCTCCACATGATGGCGATGCCCGTCCCTCCCCATGACATGCAGCACCTCTATCTCTGTATTATGTGATGACGCAAAAAGGATGGCGAAATTCTTCGCTCTTTCAGATTTTCTCGTCCCATCAGTGGGGAAGAGCACTTTTTTCACCGGTATTTTCTCGCATTCCTCGGCGATGATGAGAATGGGAACGGTGCTTCCTTTTATCACGTTTCGTATGGTGGATCCCATTCTCTGGGCTGAAACGGTGAATTTTCTGCTATATACACGCAGTGCTATCAGGTCTATGTCCCTCCTCCTCGCATATGTATTTATGATGTGCGAGGGAAGTCCCTCCAGTATCCGGTGGTGTACCTTTTCTATTCCTTCTTCTGTGAGGATATTTTTTGCCCTCTCAATCGCCTTCTCCGCGCTCGATTTCATTTCCTTATAGAGCAGAGTGGTGAGCTGCACGCCTCGCTCACGGGTGTTGATGACACTCACCACATAAAATTCCGCAGAAGGAAAAGCTCTCGCCACGTATCGTATCACGTGATCCTCCAGTCCGTTGCCGTCGGTGGGAATGAGGATTTTATGTATCATATCATCATATCCAGATGACAATTTTATAGTTTTAGTAAATGCTGCATCGATGGTGATCTGGAATAGATTCGGGATAGAATTGGAAAAGAATCTGGCAAATTAATATAAACAAATATCAGATAAAATGCCATGAAGAGGATAGTGGTGCTGGGAATAGTTACATCTTTTCTGATGACCGTACCGGCAAATAGCATGGGAAATGATGAATTTGTTATGGCCACAGACGATGGACTGGAATTAACGCTCAATGAAAATGGTATCATTGAAAGCGTAAAAATTGATGGCACTGAACTTGTCCATGAATCAGCCCTTCCTTTCTGGATAAGAGACTTCACACCAGATTATGAGGCGGAAAACCTTATTTTCAACCCAGGATTTGAAATTGACAGTGATGGGGACGGGATGGCGGACGGCTGGACGGCGTATGCCTTGCAGGGAGAGATAAACATATCTTTGGATGAACAAAACGTGCATTTGGGCAACAAATCATTGAAGATGTTTGCTCCCTCTGCTGCTACACCAAATGAAATGGCCTGTCTTTCTTCCTCAATCGATGTTGAGGGCGGAACAGAATACTGTTTATCATTGTGTGCAATGAATGATTTCGGCTTTCTCAACTGGTGGACACTCTCCATGTATGCCTATTGCATATTTTATGACAGCCAGGGAAATGAAATAGGCCAGGAGGAAATGGAAATTCATCACACGGTACATTCGTGGAAGCAATTCTCAAAAATGTTCATCTCACCTTCAGAAGCAAAGGAAGCAAAAATATCCCTCGTTTTCAAGGGGCCAAAAGACATGACCGTTCCTGGAGCCGGCGAGAGCACTGCATGGTTTGATGATGTTTCCCTGTATGAAATGCCTGAAAAAACAAAAATGAAGGCGATAGAAGGAAATTTAAAAGACGAGCAAAACAAACTCATCTATGAGGGAAATTTCAATGGGCTGGATTTCGTTTCAAGTTATGAATCCAAGGGAAATTATATGGAAATCAATGGGGAAATCAAGGGCGATGGAACGGAAAAAGCCATTGATGTCTATTTCCTTCTGCCGGTGGATGCCATTCAATGGAAATGGTGGGATGATATGAGAAACTGGCAGCAGATTGACAATGGCTTATATGAAATGGTGGTGAATGCAGATGAAAGCAGTTATCTGCCACTTTCCCCGTATCCCATCTCTGCAATAACGAATGAAGATGTTGGTCTGTCCATTGCCACTCCTCTTTCAGAACCCCGTATTTTCAGGATTTTCTATGACGCCAGTTTGAAAGCATTTGGAATTTCATTCAGCTTTGGGCTGTCGCCGTTAACTACATTCAATAGTGCTAATTTCACCATCTATCTTTACAGATGCGATGCAGAATGGGGATTCAGAAGTGCCCTGGATAGATATTATACATTCTTTCCCGGCTACTTTAACTGCAGCATCGATTTAAAATTCATGAATTGCACAGGCGAGCTCGTGGATTTTGGCATAAGGGCCGTTCAGGGGCACTTTCATAATGAAAATCAGGCAAAACTTTTGCCGGGATATAATGAAAACAATGTGTATACGACTGAATATACCCTTCCAACACAATTTGAGCCAAAATCTCTACAGGGAATATATGAGCCATCTCCAGATTATGAGGGATTTATGGATTTGATAGATTACTACGCCAAAAATGGCAGCTATTTTATCAAAATGAAGGCACAGGCAGCAAAAAATTCAACCATGTCAGATATGAATGGGGACATCATTCTCGGGAGCATCATCCGGGGACCAAACTGGGCACCGGACACATGGGTTGGAAGAATTCCATTGAATACTGATCCCGAATTGCCAGGATTTAATATAGCAACTATGATGCTCCAGACAATACAGCTCGCTTTTGAAAACGCTGAAAAATATCAGGCCACTCTAAATGGTGTGGAAATTGATAATTTCATGAAAATGTGCAGATATATAGATGCAAATGAATCCCGTTTTCAGTATGCAGATTTTCCATTGGTTTACAGCCCAAATAACTTTGAACCGGGCATTCATGATATGTCCTCCATGGTGGAATACCTGAAGTATTTATCGGAATGGCTGGATAAAAATGAGCCAGGAACAAAAATTACCGGAAACTGCATTGAAATGGGTGTAGCATCCTTTGGCTTTCCATATTTAGCTGGTTTGCCGTTTGAAATGGGTTCATTGACAGGCTGGAACTTCAATGATATTGAACTGAATTACCGGCGGAGTATGGCATATCATAAAATGGTGTCTGCGCATCAATGCTCAAAAATGTATGATGAACATGGCAATGTAATCATGCCGTATGTTTATGAATTCATAAATGAAAGCATGTTTTACGGAATACATCCAATTATGAAGGATGATTTCTTTGAAAACAGCAATTATGAAATTGCCCGCCCTATCTACAAAAAGATCACTCCAATAGTGGATGAGTTATTTCTTGCCGGATGGGAGCCAGTAACATATGCTCGCACAACCGGGGGGATATGGATTGAGAGGTTCGGAGATGGGAGTAACGTGTATTATTTTACAGTAAGAAATAACGGGAGTGCTACAATAGGATACGACATTACCATAGAGGGAGAAAAACTGAGGATAATGGAAGATGTCAATATCATGGAGATGCTATCAAATGCAAACATTTCATATGAATACAATAACGGTAACATTATTATTCATGATACTATCGGGGCAAAGGAAACAAAGATATTCAAAATTTCAAATGCTTCCATGCTCTCTGTAGAAATAACAAAGCCAGAGGAACACATGCTTTACATTTTTAACCGACAGATATTGTCGGCCCACACCACCATAGTGGTGGGTAAAATAACCATAGAAACGAGTGTGTATGGCAGTGAAGGAATTGAGAGAGTTGAATTTTATATTGATGATGTTTTGAAATATACCGATGCTGAACTACCTTATTCATGGCTCTGGAACGAGTTTGCCGTGGGAACACATGAGATACTGGTAAAGGCATATGACGGCACAGGAAATGAGGCAAGTACCCGAGTCACAGTGTTCATTTTCAACATGTAAAAAGACGATGATTCATCGATAATACGTTCTCAATCTTTCACATATGAAGTCCAGTGCCATCTGAAG
>QMSU01000065.1 GCA_003650975.1 Thermoplasmata archaeon | reverse complement strand
CCGCGCTTCTGAAAGAGTGGGATGTCCCTTCACACGCTCCACCTCACCCGTATGAAGTTCGTATGAAAGGATGCGGCATTGAGAAAGGCATATCCTCTCTTACGTGCACAACCATTGCAAAAATGCATCAATTATTTAAAGAATGCCACTTATTAATGGTAAGGATGGTCAAGAAAAAACTGGAAGAATTCGGGGAAAGGGCAATAGAAACGCAGTTTGCACGACAGGTTATCCACTCAATGAAGCACAATCGCCTTTTCCGGCTCGTGTACCGGGAAATGGAGCGGATATATGCAAAGAAACTGCTGGAGGAGGTGAAGCAGCACCCCTTACCCAGACATGTGGCCATCATCATGGACGGTAACAGGAGATATGCGCTCATGCAGGGGCTGCCGCCCCAGAAGGGGCACGAGATGGGAAAGAATAAACTGGAGGAGGTGGTGCGATGGAGCAACGAACTGGGCATCAAGATTCTCACGGTTTTTGCCTTTTCAACGGACAATTTCAAACGTTCAAAGGAGGAGGTGGAACATCTGATGAATCTCTTTGAGCGGGATCTGAGAAGAATTGCCGATGACAAGAGAACGGACGAGAACAGGGTGAGAATCAGGGTCATCGGGCAGATCGACCTGCTTCCTGAAAACGTGAGAAGGGCGGCGCTTGAGGTGATGGAAAAGACGAAACACTATGACAACTACTACTGCAACATTGCCATCGGATACGGCGGCAGGGAGGAAATCACCGAAGCCATGAGAAAAATTGCCATGGATGTGAAGGCAGGAAAAATACGCCCCGAGGACATCGACAAGGAACTCCTTTCCTCATATCTCTACACCTCCTACCTGCCCATTCCCGATCCGGACCTGGTGTTGAGGACTTCCGGCGAGGAGCGAATATCCAATTTCCTGCTGTGGCAGCTGGCATATTCAGAGCTCTACTTCACCGATGTGTACTGGCCCTCCTTCAAAAAGACGGATCTGCTGAAGGCCGTGCTGTCGTATCAGAGGAGACAGAAGCGATATGGGAAGTAAGGTACCGTGTACGGTGTTGTGCGCAGGCATAGTTCTTCTTATTCTTGCATACGTCAGGGGAGATGCGGGGGCAGGGGTGTTCATCATATTTCCCTTCCTTTACGGCACCGGCATTCTGGCATTTGCAGGTGTGCTCCTCATCATCCTTTCGTTTTTCCTGTTTGCTTTTTCCCTGCCATTTGAAAAAGAAAGGGCGGAGAAGAAAACCGGCGGCATACTCCTCATCGGCCCGCTGCCCGTGATATTCGCAAGTGATTCTGATATGGCAAAAATGCTGGTGTCCATTGCCCTGGGAATGATGCTGCTGATGTTTGTGCTGCTGATCTTCTTCCTGCTCGCCTAGGCAACTCTTCCCATGCGGAAGGCACCCGTGAGGCGTATCTCGTTTTCCTCGAGCAGGTAGTCAATCCAGTGGCGTGAGATGACCTCACCGCATCCCTGCACCCTCAGCTGGAAGCGTGCACCCTCCTCCCTGAGCTCTATGACACCGTCCATGAGATGTTTGATGGTCTGCACCTCTATTTCCTCGTGCATCCCCCTCGTCATGCTGAACAGCGAGGTGGCATCCATGCGCTTGCACACGCCGCTTAACACCTGCAGGAATCTGAACACCGCCTTTGCATCCGAATACACGATGAGGGTCGATATGGAATCGAAGATGATGCGGGAATGCCCCTCGTTTTTCTTCAGCGACTGGGTGATGGATGAGGCAATCCGCTCCCTGTTCACCGGGCTGTCAACAAAGGTGACCCACTCGCTCTCCTCCTTCAGCTCCACGCTGGATGAATACACATCGATGTACTGTACCATGCCCTTGCTCTCGTACTCCCTGTAGGAGGGGACGAGCTTTTCCATTTCCTCCTTCATGTCGGCAAAGGACTTGTCCGTGAGTACGAAGATGACACGCTCTCCCTCTTCAAGTCCCGCGGCGGCAAATCGCTTGAGAATTATCTCCTTTCCGATGAAGGGGGGTGCGTACACCACCACGTTGCTCTTCTGGGGTATGCCTCCCTTCATGAGTTCATCCAGCCGGTCCATCCCGGTTTTAGCGAGCATGGGGTCCCTCCACAATGATGTTCACCAGTTTCATGAAGGCCTCATGCACCCCCTCTCCCCGGAGTGCCGACGCTTCCACCACCACGGCATCGGGAAGACCGAAGCGCTCCCGCACCTCCGCCTCCTTCAGCGCGCCGGGGAGGTCCTGCTTGTTGGCAACAATGACGTAGGGAATTCCCGGAAAGGTTGCGAGGATTCTCTTTGCAAATTCGAATTCATGGGGCCGGGTGGCGTCAACGAGAAGGAGGATGCCCATGGATGAGGCACCGAGCTTGCCGAGCAGGGGCAGGAACCGCTCCTGTCCGGGGATGCCGAACACATCCGCCCGATAGCCCCGGTAATCCACCAGCCCGTATTCAAGGCCCACGCTTGCCCCCATCCGCTCCACCGGGGTGAACTGCGTTGCAAGCGCCTTGATGAAGGTGGTCTTTCCCGACTGGAAGGGTCCCACCACACTGATTTTGGGAATGTATATCCGGAAGCCCTCCGGTTTGAATATTTTGAAGTCGAATCCGCGCCCCTCGGCGCCATCCTGCCAGTCCACCTTTCTCACGTGCATCCGCTGGCGGGTGGCCACATCCTCCACCACGCTCACATCAACGATGGCATTGAAGAGCCGGCGTATGCGGTAAAATATCGCCTCCTTGTAGGGCCATGCAATGAAGTTGTACACCGCGGCGAACTGGGAACCGCCTATTTCGTCGTTGATGGTGGCGATGCCCTCGAGAGTCTCCCGCTCACCGCACATATCCATCATGGTGGAGAGGGAGTCGAACACAATCACGCCGCTTCCCGTGATGTTCTCCAGTGCCATCATGAGCGCATCCTCGTAGCTTTTGATGTCGTGCGGTTCCTCCACCACGTATTGCTCGTCAGAGGGCGAGCCGATGAGGGATGAGTACCCGTCTATGACGGTGAGGCGTTCGTACTTCTTCACATCCCAGCCGAACTCGCTGAACGCCTTTTTGAGATTTTTCGGCGAGCTTTCGGAGGCGACGTACATGCCGTGCAGCCCCTTCTCCAGCACGTGATGGAGCACGTGGATGCCCATGTTGCTCTCCTCCACTCCCGGCTCAATGGAAAAAATCAGGGATTTTCCGGGAGGGATGCCCCCGAGATACTCGTCCAGTTTCGGAATGCCGGTTTCAATCATTTTTTCTCACTTGCAATGGTGTCGATGGCGCCGGCCGCTTTCTGCAGAGCCTCCCGCACCTCATCCACATCCGCAGAAGTGATACAGGCAAGCAGCGCATGCGCTCCCGCACCCGTGACAATGATCTTCTTGTTCTTCCCCTCCACCACCACCGCATCCGGCACTCCCGCCTTGATCTCATCGGTGGCCACCTCGGCGGAGCTCAGAAGCGTTGCCAGCATGGCGGCGAATACCTCTGCATGAACATCGCGCATGTCGGAATAGATGAGCATACCATCGCGCGAAACAATGCAGCTTCCCTCAATATCGGCCTCTGCGTTCAGCATGTGCAGGGCCTTCTTGTACCTCTCCTCCTTCATGATTATCTAATGAATTAAAAGGAAAAGGATAATAAAACTTTCTAAAAAGTTCAAATGCGGGAGGGCCACATTACAAATGAAGATGTTTTTCACTGAGAGGACCATCACGTGCGTTTTCCTTCAGAGACACCACAATGAAAAAATGAAAATGAAAGATGGCCTGCATGTGCCCATTGGATGCCTCGCTGATTGCCCTCTCCCTCTCCCCCCTCTTATGAATGCAATAAATGGTTTCTTTGCTTCTTTCCCCTTTCATTTTTTTATGAATGTGATGAATACATATCCCCGCTGTCTTTCCTTTCATTTTCATCTCTCGAAATCCCGGAAATCCCATCCGTGCGTAAGGTTTTTAGTCCAAATATTCATATTAATTCACATGCGGGGAAATGCAGCAGGTGCATATCCGACTTCGCTTCACTCCGTCCAAATTCTCTCGCTTTGCTTGGAACTTCGGATACACCTCAGCCGCTATATGAAACCTTTACAAGGAGAAAATTACTATGACCATTATCGAGAAATATAAAACATATAGGAAGATAGGCATGGAACTAAACCATAAAATAATGGATTCCTGTCTTGACCGTGATGTATTGATGAAATCGGCAAGGTTACTTGGTATTGCTCGTGGCAAGACCTTGATATTTGATAGCGAGGATGAAACAAGCGTTTTAATGGATTTTGCTCTTAACGAATACAGGGTGAATAATAAGAATACCATCGAGATTTATCGGGAGAAGATAGGTTGGCAAAATGAGATAGAGAAAGACATATTGGATGCTTTACTCTCGTCATATACTTCTCTATTCAAAGTTACTTCTATCTATGAAGCAGAAAATACGTTACTCTTGAATGACATTTTGAACAAAAAAGATAACTTAAAGCTAATAGACATTGCCTTCAGTAAAACTGCTATTCCTGGATTATTATTGTTTATTAGGCTCATTCCATTTAAAGATTTCAACATGACTTCCGGCATATCTTTCGCTTTTCCCGGTGACTTAGAGGAATATCTTCTTAGGAGATATAAGAAACTGAGTAAGAAAGTTAAAACAGATAGTGAGTCAATTAAGCGATTTATTTCCTTTTTTAGATTGAGTAAAACCGATGGCATCGAAGTAGGATATGTATGAAAAGAAAGGCTTCGTCTAACAGAGCGTATCTGGCTTCGCTACGCTTCGCTCAAATCCTTGCTTCGCTCGGACTTCAGACGCCTGCTGGGCGTTATCCGAAATTGCACTGCGCAAATAAGGAGGTGATTGTATGGAAATAAGGGAAATTCTGGCAGAGCTGGAATACAACAGGGGGTATTTTCCCCATGAAGCGGTGCAGGAAGCAATAAGACAAAAGGATAAAATAATACCCGAACTTCTGAGGATTTTGGAAAATGCCGAAAGAAACATACATCAAATTGAAGAGCAGCCATCTTATATGGCACACATATACGCAATGTTTTTACTTGCTCAGTTCAGGGAAAAACGTGCATATTCTCTCATAGTCGATCTCTTTTCTCACCCTGGGGATACTTCCGATAACATTGCTGGTGATTTTGTGACCGAAGATTTATCGCGGGTTCTTGCATCTGTATGCCATGGTGATACGACCCTGATAAAGCAGCTTATAGAAAATAGAGACGCAGATGAATATGTAAGAAATGCAAGCTTAAAAGCGCTTTTGGTATTGGTGGTCAATAGTGAAAAAACAAGGGAGGAAGTCATGGATTATTACAAAAGTCTATTCAGGGGAAAACTTGAAAGGGAGAATTCAATGGTTTGGAATGGGCTGGTACTGTACAGTTCTTATCTATGTTACGAAGAGGTTTATGAGGATATAAAAAAGGTTTACAAAGACGGTTTGGTGGATCTGTTCTTTATCGATTTAGAAGATGTGGACGAATATATTTCCAGAGGATGGGAAAAAAACTTAGCCAGCCTTAAAAGTGATCGTCACTATCAATTCGTAGAAGATACCGTAGAGTGCATGGAATGGTGGGCTTGTTTTCAACCTGATAAGAAAGTAAAGGCTAAGCCGCGTAAACCATTAGAAACAAAACCGAAACGTAAAAAGATAGGGAGAAATGATCCCTGCCCTTGCGGAAGTGGGAAGAAATATAAAAAATGCTGCGGTTCAATCGAGAAACGGGGATAATAGAACAACAAAATTCGCACAGTGCAACTCTCCGCTTCGCTTTGGTGCTAACACACTCAGACAACAAGCAGGCATGCGATTCGCTACCGCTTACCGAAACCATTACGGACCTCGCATATCTGCGGAATGTTCTCCGCAATAGTTGCAACATTATCCAATACGATTAAAAATATCACGAAATATTAGGAATATCACCCATGCGTAAGGTTTTTAATATCGATATTCATATTAGTCATATGTGGGGAGATGTGTCAGCAGTACCATCATTTTGTTTTACACCAAAAATAGTGGATTATATGAATAAAAAGTTCGGGAATAAGAAGTTGGGGGAAATTAACGAAGGGATAAATATTGGGATATTGGAATTGAATGTATTGTTAAACAAAAGGAGGTGCTTATACGAATACGAATAACGGAAAAGAAATTAATCGGCTGATATTCCATTCATCGTTTAATAGCACAATAGAAGAATTACGACAAATAAATGTCCAATTGCCAAAAAATCCAAGTCCCGTACAACTAGACTTTCAGAACTT
>QMSU01000064.1 GCA_003650975.1 Thermoplasmata archaeon | reverse complement strand
GGGCCTTCGCTTTGTTCGGGAACGATGCACAGAAGGAGGAGAAAACAAGATGAAAACTGTGAGAATTTTGGGTTTGTTGGTTGTGGCTGCCATGCTCTTCGGGGCAGTGGCGAGCTGCAAGCCAGCGGCGACGCCCACTCCCGCGCCACCTACGCCCACGCCGGCGCCACCAACGCCCACCCCAGTACTTCCAACGCCCACACCGGAAAAGTATGACCTGGGTGGCCGTGAGGTCAAAATCGCCGTCGAGAACGCCTACCCGCCCTTCAACTTCATTGACGAGAAAACGGGGAAAGGGGTGGGATGGGATTACGATGCAGGCAGGGCCATCTGTGAGGTGCTCAACTGCAAGCCCGTGTTCGTTGAGACGGCCTGGGAGGGCATTTTCGAAGCCGCTGCCGCCGGCGAGTTCGACGTGGCCTTCGACGGCATCACCTACACCGAGGAGCGGGATAAGGTGGTGGACTTCTCCGACCCCTACATGCTCTATGGGCAGGTGGTGCTGGTGCGGGCCGACGAGACCGAAATCACCGATAAGGACACCCTGGTGGCCCTCAAGGACAAGATCGTCGGCGTGCAGTTGGGCACCACCAACGAGAAGACAGCCATCGAGCTGGTGGGCGAGGAGAGGGTGCACAGCTTTGACACCTTCGACATGGCTGTGGTCGCCTTGATGGCCGGTGATGTGGACGCGGTCATCATTGACGACGTGGCCGCCTATGGCTTCATGGCTACCAATCCGGGCAAGCTGAAGATCGCCGGCGAGCGCTTCACCAGCGAGCAATTGGCCTTCGTCTTCAAGCCTGGCAGCGAGCTCATCGAGCCCTTTAACTACGCCCTCAAGGTGCTCAAGGAGAACGGCACTCTCGATAAGCTCTACAAGAAGTGGTTCATCGAGTTCAAGCCGGCGGTGGCTGAGAAGGCGCCTTTGATCATCGGCACCACGGACAAGGTTACCGACCTCGACCCGGCTCAAACCTATGATTTCCACACCTGGGAGATCTTCTACAACACCGCTGAGGGGCTGCTCACCTACAAGCCGGGGACGACTGAGCTGAAGCCTGGTCTGGCTGCAGAGTGGCCCGAGGTGAGCGAAGACGGGAAGGAATGGACCTTCAAACTCCGGCCAGGGATGAAGTTCCCCGATGGCACACCTGTGGATGCCAAGGCCGTCAAGTGGTCGCTGGATAGGGTGATCCGCCTCCAGGGTGACCCCAACTGGCTGGTAAGCGCCTTCGTCGACCACGTAGAGGTGGTGGATGACCTCACCGTTAAGATCGTCCTTAAGAAAGCCGTGGGCTTCTTCCCCTACCTGACGGCAGTTACCCCCTGGTTCCCCGTCAGCCCCAACTGCTACTCCGAGGACAAGTTCGATGAGGACAGCACCTGCGGAGGGCATGGTCCATACAGGATCAAGAAGTGGGAGCGGGATGTGGAGATGGAACTAGAGGCTAACCCCGACTACCACGGCGAGCCACCTAAGTGGCCCTCGATCATCGTCAAGTACTTCGCCGATGCCACTACCATGCGCCTGGCCTTGGAGAACGGAGAGATTGACGTAGCCTGGAAGACCCTCCTACCCACGGATTACCAGGACCTGGCGAAGAACCCGAACTTCAACGTCATCGAGGGACCTGGGGCCTACATCCGCTACATCTGTATCAACCCCACCCACAAGCCCTTCGACGACCTCCGGGTCAAGCAGGCCATCGCCTACGCCATTGACCGGGAGGCCATCACCGAGAAGGTCTTCCTGGGGACCCACAAGCCTCTGTACAGCATGGTGCCTATGGGCATGACCGGCCACATTGACGCCTTCCCCAAGCGCGACTTGGAGAAAGCCAAGGCGCTCCTGAAGGAGGCTGGCTTCAGCGAGGATAAGCCGCTGGAGATGGACCTCTGGTGGACGCCAACCCACTACGGGGACACGGAGAAAGACGTGGCGGCGGTGATGAAGGATGCCCTGGAAGAGACTGGAATGATCAAGGTAAACCTGCAGAGCGCCGAGTGGGCCACGTACGTCGACTACATGGGCGCCGGCACCATGCCCGTCTTCCTGCTGGGTTGGTATCCGGACTACTTGGATCCCGACAACTACACCTGGCCCTTCGCCCAATCCGAGGCCTCCGCTGACTTGGGAATCTTCTATAGCAACCCCAAGATGGACGAGCTTTTGGAGGCAGCCCAGACGGAGACGGACATGGATAAGCGCATTGAGCTTTACAAGCAAATCCAAGAACTTTGGACCACGGAGTGCCCCACCATCCCCTTCACCCAGGGTTCGCTCTACGTGGTCACTCAAAAGAACGTCACCGGCGTCACCCTGGCTCCTTACATGCTATTCCCCTACTTCCTGCTCTCCAAATAGCGGTCGAGTAGGGACCTTCTGCTCCGTAGGAGTGTATAATATAGGGGGATGCGGTTCTGGGAGGGGTTTTGGCGGCCTGGGAGCGTCAAAACCCCTCCCCCCTTGCACGAGGTCTTAAAGGATGTCATCTCTGCGAGCCTATATCATAGTTCGTACCCTGTTGACCATTCCCATGGTCCTCGTCCTGGTTACCCTGGTCTTCGTTATCCTGAGAGTCATGCCAGGTGACCCAGTGCGAGCGATCATGAGGCCTGGGGCCCCTCAAGAGTATATCAACGAGATAAAGCATAATTTGGGGCTCGACAGGCCTTTGTTCTTCAACTTTCGGGGCAGCTCCGCAGTGGTGATCCCCGAAACTGTGGTTTTGAGGACAGGCCCCAGCGACGACGAAGAGATGGTGATGTTAGTGGAGAAGGGGGCGGAGCTGGCCATTACCGATAGGGTCAAGACTCCACAGGGGGATTGGCTGCGGCTAGCCACAAAGCCGGGCTTCGAAGGATGGGTCACACCGAAGAAAGTTGATTGGCTAAGGCGGGTGAGTTTTCACTTCAGCCCCCTCAAAAGTGAAGAGAAGCCAGGTGGAGAGTGGGTGCGGATACGCATCGAGTCCTTCGGATTGGAAGGGTGGGCTCCTGCAGAGCATTTTCAAATCAAAGTCAATATCTTCGACAGTCAATATTTCAATTATCTTCTCAGTCTGCTTCGCCTTGATTTGGGCACCTCCATTGCGCCTGTGAGGGGGAGGCCGGTAGCCACTGATTTGAAGGATAAATTTCCTGCTACCCTTGAGCTCAGCATTTTTTCTATGATCGTGACCGTTATTATCGGGGTATCCACCGGGGCTTATGCGGCCCATAAGCGTAGGAGCATCGCTGATTATGGCCTTAGAATATATTCTATTGTCATCTACGCCCTACCCGTTTTCTGGCTGGGCTTGATGCTTCAATTGATCTTCGGGGTCTATCTCGGCTGGTTCCCTGTCGCGGGGCGGATAGGCACTCGCCTGGCTCCGCACAAGATTACGGGGCTCTTTGTTCTGGACAGCATCCTGACTCATAATTGGGCAAGCCTCAAGAGCGCTTTGGAGCATCTTGCGCTCCCTTCTTTCACGCTAGGACTGTACCTCTCAGGCGTCTTCACCCGCCTCACCAGAGCCAACATGCTGGATGTTCTGCGCCAGGATTTTATCACCGCCGCCAGGGCAAGGGGCATTCCGGAGAGGATCGTCGTGTACAAGCACGCTTTGAAGAATGCTTTCATCCCCATTCTCACCATGCTGGGCTTGCAATTCGCTCTGCTTCTGGGCGGGGCTGTGCTCACCGAGACCACTTTTTCCTGGCCTGGGATGGGACGTTTCCTGGTGGAGAGGATCACTTACCGAGACTTCCCCTCCATTCAGGGGGGAGTGGTCTTCTTCGCCCTTTTGGTGGCTGCCGTTAGCCTGATAGTGGATGTCATTTATGCCTATCTGGATCCTCGGATTCGATATTAGTTTGAACCTCCGTTGGTTTTGAGGGAGGGCGATAGGGGTTGGCATATGGAAGGAACGCTGGAATATAGGCCAGGGCTTCTTGCCCGTTTCTTCAGGGGTGCCAGGTGGTACGGTGCCGAATGGTATATCACCGTGGCCGGGGCTTTCATCTTGATCGCCGTGGTCATCGTCACCCTGCTGGCTCCTCACATAGCTCCTTATGACCCCATAAAGTTCGTGGGCAAGCCTTTTACTAGACCGAACAGTCAGTTCCTCATGGGCACCGACAATCTGGGCCGCGATGTCTTCAGCCGAGTGGTGTACGGAGCCCGAGTGGTGTTGATCATCGCTTTGCTATCCTCGGTCTTCTCGGCGCTGGTAGGCGTGCCCCTTGGCCTTCTCTCCGGCTTCATCGGCGGTGCAGTGGATAGGGTCCTCTCCCTGATCATGGATAGCATCTACTCTTTCCCAAGCCTTATCCTGGCCATCGCCATAGCCGCCATGTTGGGGCCTGGGATCATCAATATCGCCATCTCCATCGCGGTGGTTTATATCCCTACCTACTTCCGGATGGTCAGGGGGCAGACCCTCTCGGTGAAAGAGGAGCTTTACGTGGAGGCTGCCAGGAGCCTGGGGGCTCGTGCGGCCACCATCCTACGCTTGTACGTCTTTCCCAACGTGATTCCATCCGTGGTGGTGGTCTTCTCGCTCAATATCGCCGATGCCATTCTCACCGAGGCTGGGTTGAGCTTCCTAGGCCTGGGTCTTCCCCCACCCACACCGGACTGGGGATTCGACCTCAGTGCGGGTAGAGCCTACCTGCCCGGAGGATACTGGTGGATCATCACCTTCCCAGGGATGATGATCGCCCTGGTAGCCCTGGGGTTCAGCATGCTGGGCGAGGGCCTGAACGAGATTTTGAATCCGCGCCTGACGGAGGCATAGTAGCAAATTCCGATGACTAATGGCCAAATTCCAAGCGAGGCAGAAGCCTTGCTTCAGATCAAAGATCTAGAGGTTCACTACGCCACCCGAATGGGGATAGTGAAGGCTGTGGATCGAGTGAGCCTCGAAGTGCGCCGCGGCGAAGTGCTGGGTTTAGTCGGCGAGTCGGGCTGTGGCAAGTCCACGCTGGGCATGGCCCTACTGCGGCTGGTGCCGCCGCCGGGCAAGATCGTGGGCGGGCAGATCATTTTCGATGGCCAGGACCTTCTAGCGCTGAGCGAGACGGAGATGCGCAAGCTGCGGGGGCGCCGCATCTCAATGATTTTCCAGGACCCGATGACCTGCCTCAACCCTCTGCAGCGCATTGACGACCACATCATCGAGGCCATCCGGGTTCACGAAAAGGGGGTGAGTCGGCGAGCCGCCTGGGAGCGGGCTGCTGAGCTAGTAGACAAGCTGGGCATTACCTCGGATCGGCTCAGCGATTACCCCCATCAACTAAGCGGTGGGATGCGTCAGCGGGTCATGATCGGCCTGGCCCTGGCCCTTAACGCCGACCTGATCATCGCCGACGAGCCCACCACTTCCCTGGATGTTATTGTCGAAGCCCAGATTCTCGAACTCCTCAAGGAGTTGAGAAGGGCCTACAATCTGACCCTGATCCTTATCACCCACAACCTGGGCGTCGTGGCTGAATTGGCCGACCGGGTGGCGGTGATGTACGCGGGCAAGTTGGTGGAGGTGGCTGATTCTGTGCCTCTCTACGATGAGCCTTTGCATCCCTACACCCAGGGCCTGTTGAAATCTATCCCTAGCATCAGTCTGGATAAGCGGGAATTGAAGGTTATGCCCGGCTCGCCTCCTGACCTTATCAACCCACCACCGGGTTGTCGTTTCCATCCCCGCTGTCCCTACGCAATGAAGGAGTGTTCCGAACTGGAGCCGCCGATGAAAGAGGTAAGGCCTAATCGCTGGGTGGCTTGCTTACGCTATTAGAAAGGCGGAAAAAATGGCGAAAAAGCTCTATCGGTCGCGAAAAGATCGGATAGTGGCGGGGGTGTGCGGAGGATTGGCGGAGTATTTCGGTTTGGATCCAACCCTGGTACGCATTATTATGGCTGCTTTATCTTTAGGTGGTGGTTTTGGGTTGGTCTTTTACATCCTCGCTTGGCTGTTTATTCCTGAGGCTCCTGAGGGATAATCACTGCGTTGGTGAACGAGGAGCCGAATTGATCGTTTTATGAATTCGGGCGATCTCCCTTGCCCTTAGCAGAGAGTGGCTGTCCCTTGCCGGAAGGGTTGTGAAAGAGATCAAGGAAATGGCTGAAAACCTGGTCGAAGTGCGGGGCCTCAAAAAGTGGTTCCCCGTTCAGAAGAGTTTTATTGAGACCTTTCTTGCCAGAAGGGTGGATTACGTCCGGGCTGTGGATGGCATTGACTTCGAAATCAAGCGGGGCGAAGTCTTTGGCCTGGCAGGGGAAAGCGGCAGTGGGAAGACTACCACGGGCCGTCT
>QMSU01000063.1 GCA_003650975.1 Thermoplasmata archaeon | reverse complement strand
TGAGGCGATACTCGTTGATGTCGGTGGCCATGATCGTGCTTGCCCCGAGCACTTTCAGAAGTTTGATATGGAGCAACCCGGAAATCCCACTCCCTATTACCAAAGCACTCTGCCCCTCTTTGACGTCTGCTATTCGAAGACCTCGAACCACACAGGCAAGAGGCTCGATAAACACACCCTCCTCATATGACATTTCGGAGGGCAGTTTGAATGTTCCCTTCTCAACATTTATTTTCGGAACCCGGATGTATTCCGCAAAGCCTCCCGGGTAAAAATTGGTGGAATGGAGCGTGTCGCACAGGGTATGCTGGCCCGCACGGCAGTACCGGCAGGTATCACAGGGCACATGGTGGGAAACGAATACACGGTCACCCTCCTTATAATTTTTGACGTGTTCGCCCGCCTCAGTGATAATGCCGGCAATTTCGTGTCCTAGAACACGCGGGGCCTTTTTGAGGCGGTACCATTCCATCACATCACTGCCGCAGATGCCACTGGCCATCACCTTCACCAGCAGTTCATCGGGGCCAATTTCAGGAACGGGCATTTCCTCAATGCGCACATCGTTATTGTTATAATACATGGCCACCTTCATGAGTGGCATATCCTCTCCAACTTTTAAAAGTTATTCATGCAGCAACGGTTTTGTATCCGTCATTAAAATTGCTTGCTGTTCATGCCGTACCCTGCAACTCTTTCATTGTTCTCAGGTTATCGTTGCTGCCCGCTTTCTGTTTTGAATAGTTCGTACGCCTCCTCTGCCGTTGCATTTTCATGCACCACGGCGCGAACCGCCTTTATCATTGCCACGGGATTTTCTGACTGAAATATGTTTCTTCCCATGTCCACCCCTATGGCACCTGCCTGGAGTGCAGCATGGGCCATCTGGAGCGCATCCCGCTCCGGTATCTTCTTTCCCCCCGCGATGACAACGGGCACGGGGCATCCCTCCACCACCTTCTCAAAGCCCTCGCAATAATATGTCTTTACCATGTGGGCACCGATTTCTGCAGCGATGCGTGAGGCAAGGCCGAGGTATTTGGCATCCCTCACCATCTCCCGCCCCACGGCTGTCACGGCAAGCACAGGAATACCATACTCTTCCCCCATGTCACAGATTTCTGAAAAGGCAAGAAGCGTGTCCCTCTCATACTCTGCTCCCACCAGTATGGAGAAGGCAAGCCCGGAGGCATTGAGCCGGATGGCATCATCAATGGACACGGTGATTCCCTCGTGCAGAAGCTCCGGACCCACAATGCTCGTGCCACCGGAGACCCTGAGAACTATGGGAATGTCCAGCTCGGGAGGGATGCAGCTTCGCAGCACACCCCGTGTGGGCATCAAACAGTCCGCATATGGAACAAGAGGCTCGATGGTCTTCCAGGGATTTTCCAGCCCTGTGGTGGGTCCAAGAAAATAGCCGTGGTCAATTGCCAGCATGACCGTATGCCCGTCCTGTGGCCGTATTATTCTCGACAACCGATTTTTCATTCCCCAGTCCATGGGATAAAAGATATCTGTATTTAAATGCTTTCGGGCATCACCGCCATTCGCTTCAGCGGCTTTGCCAGATGGCGACGTGCTATCACGGGCACCTCGTAAAATCCCGGCCTGATGTACCGTTTCACCCTATCATATTTTGCATCCTCTTCCCCTGCTTTATTTCCACAAATCGGGCATTTATATCCTTTCCCCCTCCCCACGGATTTCATGTGTTTTTTGCATACGGGGCACACCGGATTTTCCCTCTTCTGATATACCTCCACAAGGTTCAGCACCTTCATTTTTTCAATGTTGATGGTGAAGGGCTGTTTTCGAACCCCTCCATACACCACCACCTCGTCACCGCGCCTCAGTTCCTTCACCACATCTCTGAATTCCTTTGTCGGTTCGTAGGCAGTACAGTCAATTTCATGACCATCGGAAATGGAGAAGATGAGATGTCCCCCCTTGATCACATACGGTTCCCGTTTCACGTACCCCTTCACAATCACGGACTCGTACGGTTTCACCTGCGAAATTTTTTTTCGCTGCAGGTGGTCATCGGTTGCCTGATTGGTTTCAAAGATGAGCCATCGTTCTTCCTTGGAGGTAACAAGCATCTCCTTTGCCCTGTATAGCTCCTCAACAGAATCTCCCCGTATCCCGTAAAACACAGGTGAGGTAGATTTTGGCAACAGTGCAATATATTCATTTCGATAATCATAATTGTTGAACGTGCCGGGGCATGCACGGTCCATGGCAATGACACTTTCCCGTTCAATCCACTTCTCGTTTCCGTAGGTAATAAGTTCATAGGTGCGGTCACCCGGCCTCCATGAGATGGCAGCCGATGCCCCGATGATTCCCCTTCCTCCGTTATAGAGACGGTATTCCGCCGTTCCGTCAAGCTCAGCCATTACCTCTTCCTTTTCCACCAGCGTGCGCACCGCCTTCCAGTAAAGGGAGGCAGGGGGTTTACGGGTTGAGATCACATACGCAGGCTGGGCATCCCGTTTCATGTGCCTTCTGATGATTTTTTCCAGGAGGGCGGCCATCTCTGAAAAGTTTGCCTCTCTTTTCCTGTGGGAATAACAGTAAACAGGTTCCCCATCTATCTCTCCTATCATGTGCCTTTTTCCGCCGCCAATGCCCACGTGCAGGGCCATGGCACCATTTCCTCGTGTCTTCCATGGGATATTCGGGTTGAGGCGCACCAGCCTGGGCAGGCCTATCAGATCGTATTCCATTTGGGTAATGACCTCTGTGGCCACGTATGTTGTGCACCCTCCTTGAACGGAGTCGGTGTCATCTATGCCAGCCCACATTAAATTTTTATATGAGGAAGTAGTATATGAGATTGATGAAAAGGGACGAGCTGTTGCAAAACACGCGGCAGTTACTCACCAAGACAGGATTCTACTGCAGTGAGATATGCAGAATGCGACCCATCAGTTTTGATTTTATTGCAAGAAAGGACAGCACCCTTTTGCTTGTGAAGGTTCTCAGCAATATCGATGCCCTGAGTGAGGAGGTGGCCCGTGAACTCATCTCAATAGCCCGTTTTCTGGAGGGTGCCCCCATCGTCATCGGCCACCGGACATGCTCCACCACTCTCGAGGATGATGTGGTCTACTTCCGTTACGGTGTGCCCATCATCACCCATGCCACGCTTGAAAATTACATGCGGGGTGTTATGCCCTTCATCATTGCCGCGCCCGGAGGATTCTACGTGAATATCGACGGGGAGTTGCTGAGGGAAACCCGCCTTGCAAAGGGGATTTCAGTGGGGCATCTGGCACGGGTGGCAGGTGTTTCCCGGAGAACCATACGCATGTACGAAACGGGCGAGCGGGCGAGCATTGAAATGGCCGAGAAAATAGCAGCGTTCATCGGTGATGATTTCATAAAGCCCATAGCGTTCTGGGAGGAGATAGCAGAGGAAGAGGCGGAGATGAAACGGGTGGAGAACGACCTTCTGAAACTGATTGAGGAGATGTGCACGGTGATTTTGCCCACAGAGAGAAGCCCGTTCAACGCGCTTTCCCAGATACTTCATGAAAAGTTTCTCGTGGGCATCAATGAGCGGAGAATCGTGGAAAAGGCCCACCTCATTTCAAATCTGGCGTCGGTGGCAGAGAAGGAATCGGTCATATTCATGGAGCAATTCAACCGCACCAATATAGAAGGTGTTCCTGTCATAGTGAAAAGAGAGATGCGAAAGATAACGGGGCCCGAGGAGTTTATTGATCTGGTTGAAGAGAGGAAGTAAATGGAAGTTTCACTCATTGCCCACACACCGGAGCCCGATATTATGGCGGCTGCTGCCGCTCTGCTCACCCACGAAAACAGCGATTTTGATTCACTAAAGAGGAGGAATGCCGAACAGCTGAAAAAAATTCTGAGAGCGGTAATTGACATGGGGCATGAGAGTGTGGTGGAGCACGCCTCCTTCACCTTTGCCATCTCCGGTGTTTCCCGGGCGCTCACACACCAGCTGGTTCGCCACCGGATTGCCTCGTATTCCCAGCAGAGCCAGCGATATATCGAGCAGGATATGCACTACGTGATACCTCCTTCAATAAAGAGGCAGTTTGCCAGGAGATACCGGGAGATAATGGAGGAGGTGTGGCAATTGTACGACGAACTGAAACAGCACGTGCCCATAGAGGATGCCAGATATGTTCTCCCCAATGCCACCTGCAGCAGAATCCTTGTGACAATGAATGCCCGCTCCCTTCTCAATTTTTTTGAACTTCGGTGCTGCCTGCATGCCCAGTGGGAAATACGGATGCTTGCCTGGAAAATGCTCAAACTTGTGAGAGAGGTCGCCCCCACCATATTTGAGAAGGCGGGCCCGCCCTGCAAAACGAAACACACCTGTCCCATGGACAAAAAGGACTGCCGATGGTACCCGAAAAAGAGCGATTGATTCAGTGAGTGGGCTGTTTCAGCAGCGGGCGCCAGTCGAAATTTATCCAGATAAAGGGTATGCGCCAGCCGAAAATCGGTTTTGGCAGAAGGTGAGGTCGCCCCCAAAAGTTTCCATTCCAGTTGTTGAATGTGGGGCCTCCGTTATAGAAAAAGGTTGCATCCTTTACCGTGTTTCCAAGAAATTCATTGCCGGTGATGACATTATACTTTGAGCCAACTCTGATGCCCCACATATTTTCAGAAATGATGTTTCCTTCAATCCTGGTGTTATCATTTGACGAGGACATGCTTATGCCGCGGGTGTTGTGGGAGATGGTATTTCCCACAATAGCATTTTCCGGACAATTGTACACCAGTTCCACCCCCACATCATTATAAGCGATTTTGTTATCCTCAATGGAATTATTTCCGCTCTCCTGCCACATCAGTACCCCTATGGAGTTGTTCCCAATGGTGTTGTTGCGTATGGTATTGTTCTCACTTCCGTAATCAAGGTTGATGCCGAGCGAGTTGCTATCCATGTTATTGCTGTGTATGTCATTGTAATCTGACCACACATACACGCCGCGGGTGTTGTCATCAATGGTGTTATGAGATACGACATTTCCGTCGCTGAATGGTGCAAGGTCTATACCTGCATACTCGGCGGAGAGGATGATATTTCCAGAGATGACATTGTTTGTTGACATGAAAAGGCGCATTCCCGCCCAGGTGCTGAATATGCTGCTCGACGAAATGGTGCATTCATGACTGTTGAACAGAAATATGCCTGTAGAGACACGGTTCATATTCTGCACATTCACTGTAATGTGTGAGCAGTTTACCAGGAATACCTGGCCCGCATCCTCCACCAGCCGGTTTGATTCTCCTTCCATGTACACTAGGGGTCTTCCATTGACAGTGTTATTATATACTGTACACGACACATAGTCATAAAAATCGGCCAGACCACACCTGATGAAGGTGTTGTTGCTCACCACCATGTGTTCTCCGGAGAGAGATATGCCTTCATAGATGCTGTTATCGCCGCCTTCCACCGTATTGCAGTCAAATACCGTGTACCGTCCGCCCAGCGATGCGGGACCCAATTCCAGGCTTTTGAAACGATTTTCCCTCACGGTGGTGTTGATTGCTGCATTTTCCACTGCGATGCACCTGCCCCACTGGTCCACCATGGTGTTGGCGGCCACCACATTGTTCTCCCCTTTGGCAATGTATGCGCCGGTATAACAATCAATCATCTGGTTTCTCTTCACCACACAACGAGATGCATCCACAAAGAAACCATAGTGGCCCCCTTCTGCCAGCACATCGGAAACCACCACTCCTGCACCATCGCAGAAAACCAGGGCATCACTCCAGTTGCGGCCGCCGTTCCTCACGGTAAAATTGCTGAATACGATGTCATCTGAAAGCAGGTGCACAACGGTTCCGTTGCCGCTGCCATCGATGATGGTGGTATTCCGCTCCTCCCCAACAAGAGTGATGGATGTTCTCACCACAATATGCTCATAGTAGGGTGATGAATCTTCATATACAAACACAGTGTCTCCATCCTGTGAGGTATTCAACGCTTCCTGTATTGTGGAATAGTTACCCGGACCAGTGCCCCCCACATACAGGATTTTCTCTGTAACGGTGGAGGACGCTGGTACTCCATCACTTTCACTGGATGGGATGGTAAAGAAACCAGCGGATGCAGAAAAAAGGATGACCGTCCCGAAAAGAATGGCAACAACTTCTCTTTTCATGTGAGGGGAACAAAACTTTTTATAAAAATTTTTCATTCCCATCGTTTCGCGCCCGCAAATGTTCGCGGAGAAAAGCCTTTATCATGCTGATTCTGTTTGGTGGAAGAATGCCCGCTAAAAAATGGCGCATGCTCATAAAGGAAGATGCGGAAACAAACCCGCTGTTCGGCAAAAGGCCAGCCTCGAGAACTATTG
>QMSU01000062.1 GCA_003650975.1 Thermoplasmata archaeon | reverse complement strand
TATGTCGGTTCGGCCATGAACGGTATAGAAAAAAGAGTTGAACGGCACAAAAGAAAGGAGAAAAGGATGCGATGGCACATCGATCATCTGCTGGCGCACGCACGGCTCGCCGCGGTATTCTTCAGAGAGAGCATCCAAAAGGAGGAACAGGAAATTGCAGAGGCCTTTCTTGAGGCAGGTTTTTCCTTCATACCCCATTTTGGCTCCGGTGATTCAAGATGCGTGAGTCATCTGTTTTACAGCCAGGATGCAGAACCGTTTCACACCATATTGAAAAACCTTCACATGCAGCAGATGCTATAGCTTATTTATAGCAGCGGCATATATGGACATGGACGAGTTCACGTATGCAAGGGCAGGCGTCAACATAGATGCAGAAGACAAGGTAGTGGAAACCATATTGCACGGCGTCGGGTTCTCAAAGGACCGTGTTGAATGCAACGGAATGCGCATGGTGCTGTGTACCGACGGCGTGGGAAGCAAGGTGCTGGTGGCAAATGAGATGAAGAAATGGAATACCATAGGCATCGACTGCATCGCCATGAATGTCAATGATGCACTTGTGATGGGGGCCCGGCCGCTCGCCTTTGTTGACTATCTCGCCATGGAGCGCATGGATGTGAACCTGGCACGGGAGATTGCAAAGGGGCTGAAGAGGGGTGCGGACGAGGCGGGGATCATCATCACCGGCGGGGAAACGGCAACGCTTCCCGATGTGATACGCGGTTTTGACCTGGCCGGCACCTGCCTGGGTGTGGTTGAAAGGGAGCTGCCGCACGACATACGACCGGGAGATGCGATCATCGGGATAGAAAGCAGCGGCATCCATTCAAATGGGTACACGCTGGCCAGAAAGGTATTCACCGAGAACGGATATTCATTTCATGATGAAATGGATGAAATCGGCGTTATCGGCACCGCCCTGCTGGAACCCACCAGAATCTACGTGAAAGAGATACTTGAGCTGTGGCAGCACGTGGACGTGAAGGGCATTGCCCACATCACCGGGAGCGGCCTCAGAAAAATCGCGCGACTTTCAAAGGATGTGTGTTTCACCATAGACAAGCCGCTGCAACCCCAGCCCATATTCCGCATCATTCAGAAACTTGGAAATGTGAGTGATAGTGAGATGTACCGGACATTCAACATGGGCATGGGCATGGCCGTCATCGTAGCAAAGGAATATGCTGAGGATGCTCTCGATATCCTCACCAGATATCACACCGCACAGGTGGTGGGAAATGTGAGGGAGGGTTCAGGCGTTGAAATCCCCTCACTGGGGATTCACATCTGAGAATCCGTCAGATCTCCGATGCGCTCACCGGGTTTGCACGCCCCTGGTAGTGGGTAAAAAAGTTCTTTCCCCATTCCAGTGCTTTCTCGCTGTGGCTTATCAGGCTCTGGGCCATATCATACGTACCGTCATGTTTGAAAAGTCCCATGGAGAGAAAGGAGTCGGTCACTGTGAGGGTGATGGGCATGTGTTCGCCGGTGACTCCCAGTGAGAAGGAGGGGGTTGCGAGCATCTGGGAAAGTGGATGTGCATTCTTTTCCCTCAATACATTGAAAACAGGTTCTGTAACGATGAGATGGATTGAAGTGGCCGTGCGGCATAACTGTTTGAGAAGGGGAACGAGTTGTTCGTAGAAAACGGGGCTTAATCCATAAAATTCCCTGGCATTCTGGACAAGTTCTGCATACACAGAAACGGCTTTTATTATATCGCTGCTTGCTTCAGATACTATGATTTCATGGTCATTGAGCATGTAGAGTGTGCGCAAAAACTGTGTGGGGATATCATCCAGTTTGTGCACCTTCCAGAAGTCCTCATTTTTTTTGATGGTTTCCATCATATCCACCAGTTCGGAAATTTTGAGTGTGAGAAGCGTTCCCATACTGGTCAGGGAATATCCCTCCGGTGTTTCCACAATCAATCCTTTCCTCTCGAGATCCCGTGCCGCATGAATTACCGTTGATGTGTTGGTGGAAAGTGTGTGTTTCAGATGCGTGGATGTCATTGGAGAACATGCAACACTCAAAAGAAGCTTTGTGCGTATCGCCGATGCTGTGATAAAACGTAGGAAATCCTCAATTTTTCCATAACGTCCAACAATTGCCTCCATAATGCTATAAATGGTAACGGGCATTTAAACGTGATGTTTTCTCGGAATTATATCAGATTTATAAGGAAAACAAGGATAGCAAGGTATGTCCATTCGCCATCCACCACAAAGTCATACATGAATCTGGATGAAAATCGGTCTGACATATGGATGTAACAATAGGCATACACCACAGAGAACAGAAGGACGGGATAATACATGCCAAACAATCCCGCATGAATGCCCGCAAGGACGATACCCAGGATACATGTGTTGAGAGAGTAGAGAAACATTTTGGTGTGCTTCACGCCGATTTTTACCGGAACCGTTTTTATATTGATTGTACGATCACCCTCCACATCCCTGATATCAAAAATGACGGTATTGATGAGCAGTTTTATGAAAAAGAAGGTGAAAATGAATAAAAAATACTCATAGTTCATATGATAGAAAAAGGGCATGGTGGCAATGATGGAGCAGGATGTGGCAATCACCAGATTTTTTATGAAGAAAATGTCCTTGACTCTCACATTTCCCACTTTTGTACTGTATAACAGGCCGCTGAAAAGAGGAACCATCAGCACCACCACAAAATGGGGGTTCTGAATGCCCCCGAGCACCAGAGAGAAAATATACGAGAGTGCCGCCACCGGTATGAGAAGGGAGGAGGTGGAAATTTTCAGTCGTTCCGGCGTATTGATTCTGTCTTCCTCCACATCAGTTTTTTTGTTGAATGTGTAAATGCTGAGTGTCACAAAGAAGGCGGAGAAAAGCAGTTCCATATGTGGTTCGGTGAGGAATAGGTTGAAGGAGAGATACATGATACTGAAGCTACTTATAGATATGAAAACAGAGGATATGATCAGAAATTCTACAATGGATGTTACAACGTCATATATCCTCTGTGGAAATACGTTTCGCTCTGCTTTTGTAATATTCAAACAGGTCTCTACCCCAATTTATCGCCTCCGCATTATAACTAATTAAGTCTGTTGCGTTATCAAACAGACCGTCGTGCAAATAAAGAGCAAAGGAAAGAACAAAATCAGTAACCGTGAAGGCAAGTTTTATTTCCCCATCCGAAAGATACAGGGAAAAGTTGTCTCTTTCCAGAAGTTTTTTCAGACGCTCCCTATACTTTTCCTTTTTCAATGTGTTGAACACATTGGGAGTGACGAGGAACTCCATGGTCACACCACGCTCCGCCACTTTCTCTATGATGTCTGGAAATCGTGGGTGGAAAATCGATGAGATTCCCCGCATCTCCTTTGCCTTCCGTACAAGCTTGAAATAGAGACTGAGACCCCGCATCAGATCAGTGGGGGTTTCCTTTATTATTTTTGAATCCATGAGTGCATAGATTTTCAGGAGAAATTCCGCGGGGATGTCACTGATATCATGTTCAATCCAGAAATCCTTTTTTGTCACAATGGTATTGAGCGTTCTCACCATGTCAATGATTTTGAAAGCCGCAATGATGCCCATGCCGGTGAGATGGTATCCATCAGGTTTTTCAGTGAGTATCCCCTCCTTTTCAAGATCGCGGGCCGCATGAATCACCGTGGATGCACCCACACCCAACTCATCCTTCAGCTGTGTTGATGATTTTGGAGATTGAAGAATGCTTGCCATCATTTTGATTCTCACGCCTGAAGTGGTGATGAATTTCAACACCTCGTCAATCTCGTCATAAATCTTGGATATATCACCCATGCTTTGTATATCAGTCATGTTTCACCTTCAGAATGAATTGCCCCGCATCTATTACTCACGGTCTCTACCCCAATACGTATACCAATATTGTTGATGTTATATTTAAAATGTTCGATTAACTCCATTTTGTATGAAAAAGGCAATATTGCTCTCACCAAACAATGGGGAAAGACGTGAAAATTGAGCGTGGGTCACCTATTTCTGGTATGAGATTCCCTTTATCATCGTGAGAGCCCGGTATATCTGCTCCAGCAGAACAACTCTGCACAGTTGATAGGGAAATGTCATTTTTGAGAGCGATAGGATTCTGTCCGCCCTTTCTCTTTCTCTTTCGGTGAATCCCTCCCAGCCACCGATGAAAAAACAAATGGTTTTGTGATGCAACAGCAGCTCCTTCAGCAGGTGAGAAAATGATCGGGAGTCCATCTCCTCCCCCCTCTCATCCAGATATATGTGATAGGTGCAACGATGATGGGCGGCTGCATCCCTTTCGGTTATCTCTATCGGGATGAATTTTTCTATTCTCTTTCTGTATTCCTCCTCCGCATTCCTGTAAAAATGCTCCTTCATCTTTCCCCTGCACACGATTTTCAACATACATGCATAATCCAGAGATGCATAAAAACACTATGCCAAGTTTTTTAAGCCGGGTGCAATCTCTATGTAGTGAACGAACCATGGATGGTGACATGGATACCGTGAGGATGGCACTCGTGGTGGTGGTAGTCCTCATGCTTTCCGCCGTTCCGGCACGCGCGGAAGACCACTATTACCAGAAAATAGACCTTCATCTCTCCGATGAAATGAAGTTTCAACCAGTGGATATTCATATGTCGTTTGAAAAACCCTGTGCCGGAAAAGACGAGAAACGACATTCCATACGTGTGCTCTACAATGGAAGGGAAATAGAGAGTCAGATATATGACATCCGGTTTAAAGGAACCGATGACATCGGGAGCTGCAACGTAGTATTCCTGTATCAGGGGGATGGAGAATATCTCGTGAGGTACGGGGAAGAAATGGAAACCGTCACCTATCCCGACCATGTGGAGGTGACCGATTCATACTATGCAATAGAACCCCTCCCCGGATATGCGGCAAAACTCAACTATTATGGCATATGGGAGAACGGGAATATACTGTTCGGCATATGTCAGGAGGGAAATATATTCCATGTGGAAATGGGAAACAAGGTCATAAAAGTGAGGGAGGGGGCAGATTCCTTCAAAATGAGCAACTGGGCACAGACCTTTTCCTTTGCCCTGTTCCATTCCGATGGCACAGAAACCGGAAGTGATGAACAGCTTGTGGGAAAAAAAATACTGGTGGATGGCAATTTGATGGCACGTGTGGCCCTGGACACCGCATCGAGAGACGGAAAGCTGGAGACAAAGGCCACCTATACCTATTACTATTCCCCGGTAAACGAGAAACGGGTCTTTGTGCGGGTGCAGCATGAGGCACGCGAATCCTGGAAGGGCAACACCACCTATGCCTACATTGCATTCATCAAATCAAAGAGCAGAACCATAAATGAGCTCAATATGGGCAATATTTTTCCTTACACTCACTTCAATGGAGAGATGGGCGTGGAAGAATACGCCATTGATACGAACCCTGAGAGCAAGGAATTCCAGTGGATTATTCCCTCCACGGACAACGTGCGCCTGGGCAACCCCGCCTGGATAAGTGTTGATAACCGGAAGGATGCATATGCCTTCATTTTTTCGAAGGGTGGATTGACGGTGAGTGCCGGCGTCCGGGAGGAGGTGGGCATTCCCGGCCTGGAAGTGGACGGTGGCGGCGTGAGCCTCGGGGAACACGGATCCATCGGAAGGGGGACCAGATATGACGGTGTTGTGGAACTTTTCATTGGAGAATATGAGCATATGGAAAGGGAAGTGAATGCGTTTTCTTCCTTTATGCCCTTCAGGAATGGTTTTGAGCTGGGAGAGGTGGAAAGGGAACGAGAAAAACACAACCTCACCGTGAGAGTGCATCTCCGCCATACCATTCCCTTCTCATCATATCTTTCCACCCTCACCGGATTGCCCATTCCCTTTATTGAAATAGAACTCTGGAATGACCACCTTGTGGCACAGGATGCCGTCAATTTCAGAACAGCATCTTTCGAGATTCCGGAAGGGAGCTACGTGGTGAAGGCATATCGTCATGGGATACGGGGAAAAACCTTCATCGGCGTGCAATCTCTGGATTTCAAAGAGGATGCCACACTCCATCTATTCTGCACGTTCCAGGGTGAGCTGCATGTTGCTGCCCCTGAAGGAAGCACCATTCTTATCTTAAAAGACAAGCATATCGTTGCCAGAGAATCCATGAATGCCCTGGAGATTTCCATTCCTCTGCCTGCACTGGCCACATATACGGTGCAGGTGCTGTACAGGGGGTTTCTGATGGAGGAAGAATCATTTTTCCTGCCTTTCTCGCGTTCCCTCTCATTCGATTTCGATGTCCATGAGTTCAGAGTGGTAATGAAGGATACACTCGGGATGGCGGTGGGTGTCAATCTCACACTTCTTATGACAAGCGACGATATGT
>QMSU01000061.1 GCA_003650975.1 Thermoplasmata archaeon | reverse complement strand
TCCCTCATTGATGGCATCAATAATATCTCCCCCGCTGGAAAGCGAGCCATCTGAGGTGAACAGTGGGGTGCATTCATATCCGAGCGGATCAAGATACTCCATCACCTTGGAAACACTCTCCTCGCCGTCATACCACTGGTCGCCCGGGAAGGTGTCGCCGCCAATACCCACGTATTTCTTTGACCAGGTTCCCTCATGTGCGGTGGCCTCATACACCAGTATCTTCTGCACCACGATTGTGAGTTCCTGAAGAGTTCTGCATGCCAGCCTGCCGATGTACACGTCGGGATACATATCCAGGGTGTCCTTTCCCTTGTAGTTCCACTCCCCAAAAATGCCGTTGCCGTTGCCATCCCAGTCTTCGAATACCAGTTCGCCATCCTCATATTTGTAGATATCGGAGAAATACAGATCGCTCAAAAACTGTTTGTCACCGTCACCTGCATCCAGATTGGTGTATCTCACCGGGCACCACCACTGCAGTTTCGCCCCTCTCTCTCTTCCGCCCACGAGCATGACGTACTGTATTCCCCACTCCTCGATGGCATCCTTGATGAAATATTTCACCTTCTCCGCATCATCCCTTCCCTGCACCGGGAAATATGCTCCGTCGTAGATTTCGTCCAGGGTTACCAGCTTGGTCGCAATGCCATATTGTTCCTTGCGGTCAACCAGAGGTTGCAGTGTATCGCTGAATGCCGATGGTGCAATAATGACCATGTCATAGGCATCGTTGGTGAAGAGCGGCCGGGAAGGCAGCTCATAGGTTATATCAACATCAATTTCGGTGACATGATAAATCTCGTTTGCGGACGGCAGGTATCGCACGGGGTAGAACTGAATCGAGAGAATTATGACGTGTGTGCCGTCCCGTATCCCAGCACCGATGTGATATGAAATCCAGTCCGATGGATAGAGTTCAGTTTCCCGGTGGACAATACCTTTTACCGCATCCACCTGATGGTATTCGGCACCGTATATCAGTGGCTCCGGTGCTCGCTGAAGTGGTTTTTCCAGATGCATCGTATGCACCGCTGAAGGCGTTGCTTCCACATGCTCAATTTTTGTTCCTGCAGGAAATGTCAGTACCGCTGTTTTGTAGGGAACTATCGGAGCGCCCTCCTGCATGAGATATTCCATATCGCCGTTTGCCTCTATCACCGAATACATATGGTTTTCCTCTATGTGAATGGACGGGGCATCGAAGGAGAGTACCGTTGATTCCCTCTGCATCTGTTCATTCCTTTGGAATACCGGAGTGTGGACACCGGCCAGTGTGGATGTCCCCACAAACAACATCACAATAACAGCCACCATTACGCTTTTTCCTTTCATGTTTCACCTCAATTATAATAAAGCAGCATGCATTAATAAACGTTTTTTCAAAAATTGAATGAAACAGAAGGGCACCGCACGTTCTCGCATGTGCTCCACAGTTGTCTGCATTTCAAAAAGAGAGCAACAACAGAAAATGTCTAATGCTGAAAATGATTTACCATCGTGATTGATGAGGACCTGGCCGTCTATGCCCTGCAGCTTTCAACGGCGCGATACATGGAAATAAGGATTGAGAAAACAGGCGGAGAGGAAGTGGTGTTCGTCAACGGCATGCTCAAGGAAAGCGGTTTTTATGAGACCTCCGGCTTTTCACTCCGGGTCATTGACGGAGGTTCCGGATTTTACTTTTCAAACATCCTCACCAGGGAGGAGATACGAAGAGGGGTGGAGAGGGCGGAGCGAATGGCACGGCTTCACCGGGGAATCACAGGCATGAGCGAGGAAAAGGCCCATCAGGCGCGGGACGAAATAACGGGGAACTTTCCTGAAATTGACGAAAAGATCGCCTTCATCAAGAATCTCGATTCGCAGGTAACGGCTCACCAGCGGGTATTTTCATATGCCGATGAGATGACCGAAAAACTCTACATGAATACCGATGGAGCCGCAATTCACACCAGCATGCCGAAAATCTATCTCCACTACCTGCTCACTGTCTCTGACGGGAAGGTGGAACAGATGCACCGGGAATTCGGCAATACGGGCGGCTGGGAATTCACCGAAAAATGGCGCGCAGATGAGTACCTCCGGCATGATGCATCATTTCTGCATGACCTGATAAGGAAGGGCGAGAAACCTCCATCGAGAGGTGATATTGTTCTCGCACCCTTTATCACCGGCCTTATTGCCCACGAAAGCTGCGGACACCCCTTCGAGGCAGACCGCATTCTGGGAAGGGAGGCGGCACAGGCAGGAAAATCATATGCCACCGAGTCACTCATCGGGGAGCAACTTGCCGCTGAATGTGTCACAGTGGTGGACAACCCAGCGCTGCCGAATACCTATGGATATTACCGATACGACGATGAAGGAGTGAAGGCACGGGAGCGGGTGTTGATTAAAAACGGCATCGTAAACGAGTTTCTGCACAACCGTGAGACCGCATATGAGATGCATTGCAACAGCAACGCATCGGCACGGGCAACCTACGGAAAGGAACCCATCGTGCGCATGGCGAACACCTACTTTGCCCCGGGTGACCACTCACTGGAAGAGCTCATTGAGGATGTGAAAGAAGGGGTGTATATGGTCACTTTCATGGAGTGGAACATTGACGACCGACGGGTCAACCAGAAGTATGTAGGCGAGGAGGCATACCTTATTAAAAACGGGGAAATTGGCGGCATCGCCACCCACCCCGCCATAGAGATATCAACATTTGATTTTTACCGGAAAGTAGATGCTGCCGGAAAAGAACTTTCCTTTTATCCTGCGACGTGTGGGAAGGGTGACCCCATGCAGGGAATAGAAGTGTCAACAGGAGGTGTGGACCTACGATTGAGGGATATGGTAATAAGATAGCATCACTCTTGGAGAAATTCGATGCTTTTGTGATGATTGAAAGCGAGACGGAGAGCAGGCAGGTGAAGTTTTACCGGAATGAAATAGACGTCATAAAGGAATGGAAGGACAGAACGATAAAACTGGTGCTGTACCGCAAAGGGAAAATGCTCAGTTTTTCCATTGAAAATCCAGATGATGAAAAACTCGTGCAGGCAGTAAAAAAGGCAGAGAGGATGATGAAACATCTGGCCCCTTCCCCGTTCACCATCGGTAAGGGTACCGATTATGTGGATCATAAATTATTCGACGGCAGCGCCACAGACGAGGAATGCATGGTGGAGAAGGTGGAAACCGCAATACACACCGCGCTGGAATACGGGGAGGAGGTGGCAGGCATACTCTACGCCAGTATCACAAAAGATACAGTCTGTAATTCAAACGGTGTCTGCTGTGGCGACAAAAACAGCATGGCACATCTCTCCATCCGCACATTCAGAGGTAACAACTCGGCCCATGCGGTCAGCTGCTCGAGAATGCTCAATCACATTGACGGGCATGCAGCAAGAGATGCCGGCAAGTACATGAATGCGCCCCGGGAGGTGAAAAAGGCAGAGCCGGGAACATACGATGTGATATTTTCGCCTCTCGCATTCGCTGATTTCATCTCTTATTTTGCAGGGTTTGTATCTGCATTTGCCGTTGATGCCGGCTATTCCTTTCTTGCAGAAAAGGTGGGGAAACAGGTGGCAGATGAAAATGTCACGATATATGATAGTGGCATAGAAAAAGATGGACTGTTCTCGAGAAAATGTGATGAGGAGGGTGTGGCAACACAAAAGACCGTGCTGGTTGAAGATGGCGTGCTACGCACCTACCTTCACAACGGCACCACCGCAGCCACGCATGGAACAAGCACAACCGCCAATGCCGGCATTGTGGCACCCCACCCGTGGAACACCGTGGTGGCAAAAGGCGACAGCACCCGGGAGGAGATGATTGAACAGGTGAGAGACGGATTGCTCATTACAAATGTGTGGTATACCCGGTTTCAGAATTACCAGAAGGGTGATTTTTCCACCGTGGCGCGGGACGTGGCACTTCGGATAAAGAATGGAAAAATCCTTCATGCAGTGAAGGGCATGCGAATAAGCGATAATCTTGAGAGAATGATGAAAAACATAACCATGCTCTCAAAGGATTTCGAACAGATTTACTGGTGGGAGGTGGAAAATCCGGTGTTCTGTCCGTATACACTGGTCAAGGATGTGAGAATAACCACGGCGTGAATATTCACAGAGATGAATGGCATCCACTTAACAGCGGCGTACAGGGGTGGGATAATAGTGACAAAAAGAACATATAATCTCTTCTCTTATTCTTATTGGTGTGTATGGCAAATCTGGGTAACTCAGGGACGGTCAAAAATCCTTTCGGGTTTGTATTCACCGTCCTGATCGTTCTCTTTCTGGTCTCATCCGCATTCGTGCTTTCATTCCCCTATCCTGTTGGCGAGATGAAGGGGCCTCACCCTCAGGGGATGTGGAACGGCGGAATAATACCCGATGAACATGGCTATTTCGGCTGGGCCTGGATATATTACACAACAGGAAAATTATACGTTCCGCTGGAAGAGGTTGGCCCGAAAAAGATTCAGCAGGTGGACTTCTTTATAGGTGACTCTCCTGAGAAATGCATCTTCGCGAGGGTCGAGGTGTCGGGAAACGATGTACCCCCGTACTGGGATGTAACACCGAGGAATGTCACAGTTAGTGTGTATGATGGCGACAATGGGGGCATTTCTGGCATGAGGATAAAAATCACGGAGGAACGAAGAGGATTGCAGTGGGATGGTGTTTCAGATGAAAACGGAGCATTTTCCGCCGAGGTGCCGCCCGGATTTTACACCGTGATGGTATATACCCCTGATTTACCGCTCAAAATCAATTTCGCAACGGACTACCCCAACCTGAACTATCCGATAATCGCAACCGCGATGCTCAAAAGCTGGCGGGGTGCCGGTGCAGAGGTGAATATCCACGTTGACCATTATATCAATCGGAACCTGAAGGATGTGAAGATTTACACCGGGTTTGACTGGGAGAACAGCGAGCCACTCGGGGAAACCGATGAAAATGGGAATTTCTCTCTCACCATCCCGGTTCAACAAAAGATGTACCATGTGGTTGCCGTGAAAGAAACGGAAAACATTATGCCGCCGGCTGGCTCTGTCATCACCACTGTTGATGGAGAATACGTTCTTGCCAACCGCTGGCCCCCCGGGTACTGCTATTTCATAATTCCCTTCTGGCTATCGCACACAGTACATCTGATTACCATGTTCTCCTGTGTTGTGGCCAGTATATCGGTATATATGCTTTCGAAGAGATTGTACGGCGAAAAAACCGCGATTCTCGCAACCATGTTTGTTCTGGCATCCGGCCTGGGAATGATAGTGATGTATTCCCGGGGCATGGCAGATTACGCCACCATGGCATTTTCAACGGCGGGCATTGCCCTCCTTGTGGAGTCCATGCAGAGAAGCGAGGGCAAGAATAACAACGTCTTTCACGGGCTCTTGGGGTTTTTCGGCGGCCTGAGTCTGGCATTCGCGGTCACCATGCGCTACTCCACGGTAACGGTCATTCTCGGGCCACTTGCTTACATCCTCATTGGATTCATCAGAAGCAAATCGTATACGGATACCCTGAAAAAGGATGCATTACCTGTTCTGGCTTTCGTTCTGGGTCTGATTCTGGTGGGTTCGCTCCTCGCCATTTACAATACCAATTTATTCGGCGGACCCCTGAACAGTGGTTACCAGATGAGCACCCGACTGGGGACGGAAAACGGGAATATTACCATTGAAACGCCTGAAAAAACCATGTTTGAGGAATACTTCCACCCGTCGTGGGATTCGCTTCACAATGCAGTGGGCAGGATACTTCCGCAGCTGTTTCTCCTGCTCCCTGTGCTCTTCATTGCCCCCATCGGCATGTTTCTGGATTTCAGGAAAAGAAGGGCGTGGATGATGTTTTTCTGGGCCGCCCCCACACTTCTTCTTTACATCCAGATGACATGGGTGGGGCAGATACCCTACGAGGATATGCGATATTTCCTTCCCGCTCTTCCGCCAGCCGCAATCCTGTCCGCCCATGCACTGAATCATCTCAGAAGGGAGGGCAGATATGATATTCTTACCTACATCCTGCTGGCACTGCTCGTGGGTATGGGTTTTCTCGCCGCATACTGCGGGATTCACTGGCAGATTCACCGCCGCGAGCTTGGCCCATTTTTCAGGCCACCGCTGATTGCGTTCATAATCGCAGGCCTCACCTATGTGCTTGTATACGGCATGGCATTCAAACGGGCTTTCACGGGGAGAAACAGAAATTGAGTCAACGAGTCCAGACCCGCTTGAGAGAAAATATTACCGAGGTGAAGGCAGCCTCCCGGAGAATAATTTTCCAACATGCTGCATACCGCATCTTCAAATACCTATCATGTGTTATATTTTGGAGAAAGATGGCTGCACAAAAAAGAATGCCTCCTCTTGTCTGTAT
>QMSU01000060.1 GCA_003650975.1 Thermoplasmata archaeon | reverse complement strand
GTTGTCCAGCGCCTGGTCGATTTCAAAGCCATTGTAGTCTTTGGTTCTGAGTCTTCCGAACAGCACCGTGATGATGATGCCATCATATCCCGCTCTTCGCCCGATGAACGTGTTTTTGATAAATGGAAGATCACTCAATTTTGCCGGCACAATGTCAATACCGAGCATCTTACTCTGCGAGAGCACATCAGGTTCCTCGGTGGAGCCGTCAAGCCATCCCGGAAGGTACAGTTCATATCCCCTCCAGGGGTTCGGTTCGGTGGTTGGGAGGCTGACATTTATCCCGAAAAATCCGGGTGCTCCATAGGGATTCCAGAAGGCAATGGAACCGCTATCTCCCATCCATCCATGGGTTGTTTCCATCCATATAATGACGCCACGATTCAGGTCCTCCATGGTGGCGGTGAAGTTGGTGGTATAGGCCACCTCATAGTCCGCTTTCTTCAGATAAAAGGGTGTCACCTCGCTTTCGCTCATGTCAGGATAATATGCTCCAAATTTGCCATATTTTTCAAGCACATTGTTGTCGATGGGGTCTGTGGATGGATCGAAGAATGGGGTGATGCCTCCCGGGGTAGTGTAGTTAAATCCCCAGTACTTGCTCGCTCTCTCATTAAAGCGGTGGGCATAGGTAATCCATGAGTTGAGTACGGGATACATGAAGTGCTCTTCCTCGCTCGGTTTTATAATCTGGAGGCGCCCTGACGGCAGCCGCTCGCTTTTACTCCCGTTGATAAGCATTATCCCGTCGGGATTCAATGCAGGATTTGTGAATATGATGGCAGGATAAAAGGCGTTGCGACATGACCAGTAGGCAGTATCCACAGGGGTACCGAGAATTCTTCCGGCATAGGCGGGTCCGGCAAATGTCCGATCCCACGGGGTGCCGATATCAAACTGCCCCGCAACGGTGATGATACTCTCCACCTTTCCAGGTTCATCCAGCCCCGCATCCCCCAGAAAATCATATACAGTCCTCCCGCACAGGTACATTTCCGCCACCGGAGGTATAATATCCCGTATGGCATGAGCCTTCCACCACTCGTTGAACCACACCACCGCGGTGGAGAGCTCCTCATGCATGTCAACGGCAATGAGGGGACTGCCGTGGTGGGCTGCGGTATAGGCGGCAGGACCTATGTACAGGGCACCATTTTTCTCTCCCTCCGGCTGCAGTTTTTCCACGAGCCAGTAGGTCCACGGGTCAATGGTGGTGAACACCACATCATTTTCATGCGTTATGTTCCGTATGTCCCGGTACATGGGTATAAGGGAAGTATATTCCTTCTTTATTTCTCCGAGGCTTTTGATATCCTCTGCCACGGTGGCATTTCCGCCGATATCCACAAGGTAAATGTTCCTCACACCCAGTTTTTTCATGGCATTTTCCGTGCAGGCAGGAATATTGTCCGGTTCCACATAGAGAAGGGGGGCATTGATCACCGAGGCAAGCACCGCACCCTCGGCGGCATTCATGAGATAATTTGCCTCCTCCTCCTTCAGTCTGCTTTCCCACGAATATTCAAGGGTATAACTCATTGTGGAATTTGATTCGGTGAGCTGTACGATAACTGCCCGATATGTTCCCGCACCGAGCTGATCCAGATGCAGTTTCTGAGTTGACACATTATCCATGACCGCCTCTCCCACCGCCACATTGTTTTCATCGAGAATCACCAGACCCAGTTTTCCATCCCCGTTCCATTTCAATTCAAAGTCGGCATTTCTCGCCATGAACGGTGGGATTTCCGGAAGTTCTATTTCCTCTCCGGGGTAGAGGCTAATATCCACGTAATAGGTGACCTTTCCGGTGAGCCGGTCCATCACCCGCTGTCCTATGGTCCCGTGTCGCTCACCGAACAATCCCTTGGTGGGGATATCCTCAATGGCTGCCTTCCATTTCCCCGGGTTATACACGTATGTTTCGGTATGTTCATGGGGGCCCTTCAGAATGTTCCATTCCTGCGATGCAGAAACCTCCATCAATTCATTTTCATAGTAGCAGTAGAGCTGCAGATCAGGGTCTGCAGAGGGTGTGGTGAGGCCTCCTCCGAGCAGGCCCAGGGTGGCCAGGTACATGAAATTTGGCAGCCAGCTCACCGAAGGCCAGTACAGATCAGCCTTGATGTATTTATACTCTGAAGGCACATAAAAATCGCTGTACTGGGGTGCAATGGAATCCTGTTTCACCCCCGTGACCGTGATTTTTTTTATCTCATAGGGGGCTATTTTTCCCTGCACCTGATGTTTCGTTCTGTTATAACTGCCATAGTGCACATCCCCCGCCACCGCCACCACCGCATCATTACTGTAGCTCCAGTCATGCAGTGCGATGGTGGAGGCAATCTCATATTTGTCATTTCCGTTGATATGGGTGTAATTATCCGCCTTCCAGGGTTCCCCTCCCACGTTTATGTATTCAATTTCCCTCAGTTTTCCCGCATAGGCTATCCAGTCCTCCATAAAATAGTCCAGTCCCTGACGTGCGTTCAGGGAAAGTTCCTCATTATTATTTTTCCTGTAATCGTCGTAAAAGAGAAGCGGATGGGAATATATTCGTCCCGTACCGCTGTCATAAAACACGCTTGCCGGTATGGCCGCCATATAGGCAAAATCGTCCACAAGACTGTTCTCATCAAATTTCACCACCGTGGCCTTTTTCACCGGCACCACCTTGCTCCACGAGATACCATCAAAACCGGAAGGAAGGTCCTCCACATCTTCCGCCATCACCGGCAATATCAGTAGGGAAACTATTGCAAAGGGAATGAGTTTTTTCAGCATACCACTAAATGGGATATCAATATTTAAGTATTTCATGCATTACTTATCATGCTGAACTACTCGGCATTGAGGAACATAGAGCAGAAGGAAAAGACCACCTCCACCCTCACCCAGATTGATGCAGATTTTTATCGGCAGGCACTGGAACACATACAGAAACTGGAGGAACGGTTGCACGAGGAAAAGATGAAGAACCCTGCCGCAAAGACATTGATACTTCTCGCCGAGGAGCTCAGAAACACCAAACGATTGTGGGAGAGCATTTTTGAGAGAAGGGAGAAAAAAATCGTGCTTGCCGCCCTCTCGGTGGCACGGGGCGGGAGGGCAAGGCCGGAACATCTCACAAGAGAGGAAAAAATGTTTTATGAGTCGCTCATCGCCCTCCTTCACGAGCACAGAAAAAGAACGCTCGAAAGCACCGCACAGGAATCTCAGGTGGTAAGGATTGTAAAGGATATACCGCAGTTTGTTGCGGGTGACATGAAAACATATGATCTCAAAAAAGAGGATGTGATTTCCCTTCCCGGGGAGGTGGCACAGATTTTGATACAGCGGAAGGTGGCTGAAAAACTCATGGTAACCGTGTGATTTCATCAAGAATCCTTCCCAGCACCTCACCGGCATTGCCCTTCAATGTATGGGTGGCATATGGTGAAAGTGTGGTGTTTTCCCGGTTTATCTCCACAATCAATGCGCCATGCCGCCGTGCAATATGCGGCAGTTCTGCGGCAGGCATCATCTCGCACGAGGTTCCCACCACCAGCATCACATCGCATGCACTGGCCCATCGGAACGCTGCGGCAAGCGCATCCTGTGGAATTGGCTCTCCAATCAGCACCACATCCGGTTTCAGTATACCGCCGCAGGAGCATTGCGGAGGGAGGTTCTTCAGCGAGATATTTTCAGTTGCATATTCCCTCCCACATCTGAGACATCTCACCCTTTCCATGGTTCCGTGGAACTCGATGACATTGCGACTCCCCGCCCTTTTATGAAGTGCATCAATATTCTGCGTGATTACGGCTTTCACCACTCCCCTGTGCTCCAGTTCGGCAAGCGCATGATGTGCCTGATTGGGCTGTGCATTGATAACCGTGGATGACATCTCCGCAAGCATGCGCCATACCTTCCCGGGATTGGAAAGAAAATTATCAATGTGCCCGTATTCATTTATGTCGTATCTGCTCCACAGCCCATCAGCACTTCTGAAATCAGGAATTCCCGACTCTGTGGACACCCCTGCTCCCGTCAGGGCAATGCAGCACCGTGCACGCGCCATTTCCACGGCAACATGCGCTATGTCCCTTCCTTCCATCCTCTCAAATAGCTCTTCTGTTCTCCCGTGAGTCGGTCTATCCGTATGCCCATGGTTTTCAGTTTCCTGCGTGCCACCTCCCTGTCTATCTTCTCAGGAACCTGGTATACCTTGTTTCTCAGTCTGTTTTTCTGCTCCCAGAGCCACTCCGCCACCAGTGCCTGATTGGCAAATGACATATCCATCACCTCTGGAGGATGTCCCTCGGCCGCCGCCAGGTTCACCAGGCGCCCCTCGGCGAGCAGGTAGAGTTTCCTTCCGTCACGGAGTTCATACTCCCTGGTATTGGGCCGTATCTCCTCGGTTCTCACTGCGTTTTTCCTGAGCCATTCGGTGTTTATCTCGTTGTCGAAATGGCCTGAATTTGCCAGGATTGCGCCATCTTTCATTTTTTCCATTGCGGGGGCATCTATCACATGCTTGTTTCCCGTGACGGTGATGAAGATATCGCCTATCCCCGCCGCCTTTTTCATGGGCATGACGGTGAATCCGTCCATGGCCGCTTCCAGTGCCTTGATTTCATCGATCTCGCATACCACCACCTTTGCTCCCATGCCCTGCGCCCGTTTTGCAACTCCCTTTCCGCACCATCCATATCCTGCAATTACCATGGTCTTTCCCGCAAGGAGCACCGAGGTTGCCCTGAGTATCCCGTCAATGGTGGACTGTCCTGTCCCGTACCGGTTGTCAAAGAAGTGCTTGGTCATTGCATCATTGACCGCGATGACCGGGTATTTGAGTACTCCCTCCCTCTCCATTGCCCGCTGCCGGTTCACGCCGGTGGTGGTTTCCTCCGTCCCGCCGATGACACCGGAGAGCAGCTCGGTATGCTGGGTGTGGATGGTGGTTATCAAATCGCTGCCGTCATCCATGGTGATATGGGGCTTTATTTTCAGCACCTCCTCAATGCACCAGTAGTACTCGTCATGATTTTCCCGCCATGCAAATACATGAATGCCGCTTTTTGCAAGGTAGGCCGACACCGCATCATTTGTCGAGAGCGGGTTGGAGCCCGCAAGCGCCACGGTGGCGCCGCCTGCCTGCAGCGTTCTCACCAGCACCGCGGTCTCTTTGGTGACATGGAGGCATGCCGCAATTCTCACCCCCTTCAGCGGCTGTTCTTTCTCAAAATCGTGGCGGATGTCCATCAGCACGGGCATGTGCTGCTCGGCCCATCTCACCAGTTTTTCACCCTCTCCAGAAAGTGAGATATCTTTAACCTTATAGTTCATGAAAGGAAAACGTGAATGATTTAAAGTGTTTTGTGACGATGCAGCGTTGTCCGAAAAATAAATTTAGATTGGAATAGTTAACATCTGTGTTTGTGAAAGATGAAAGGGATATTACGTTATTATAACGAATGGTCCCAGAAGCATGCAGTTTGTTGTCGTAGACACATCTTCAGCATTTATAGTTACAACTGCTGGACCTATGCCAAAGACAAATTCTCCAATCTCTGCCTCCCCTCCAGCGGGGATTACTGGAATAACCCCACCCGTACCTTGACCAATAAACACATTTCCCTCTACGTCAATTGACCACTCAATATTTTCAGCATCGGAAGTCCCAACATTTTTAATTGTTGCTGATATTCCTAAACCTCCTCTAACATCTGTGATTTCTAACATCGGTGGCCCCATGGTTTTTATTAGCAATATATCACTATTTGTGTTATTGATCCAAGTTTCCCCTACAATAATATATCCGTCATCTGTTGTTTGATGAACACAATAACCTTCATCACCACTGCTAAAAGTTCTTTCCCATATTTTTTCTCCATTTGCACCAGTTTTAAATAGCCAAACTTTGCCATATGTTCTTCCATAATCTGTTGATCCTACTGCAATATATTCCCCATCTATAGCTTGTTCTACATAACAAGCGATAGTGTCACCCCATTCTTCATAAGTTTGGCTCCATATTTCATCTCCATTCTCATTAGTTTTAATCAATAAGGCATCGCTAAATGTTCCTTCCAAATTTGCTACCACACCACTGATTACATACCCTCCATCTGTTGTTTGCTGAAGACAAATCCCGAAGGTAGCTTCTCCTTTTTGGAAAGTTTTATTCCATATTTCCCTGCCTTCCTCGTCTGTCTTTATTAAAAAAATATATGCTTTGTCATTAACGAATTCCGTCCCCCCAATAATAAACCCTCCATCATCGGTCTGTTGACCGCATATTGGAGAGAGGGGCCAAATATCAGGTAAATTCCTCCACAATGTTTTCTCCCATTCTTTGTTCCCATTAGAATCCGTTTTTAACAAATATCCTGTAAAGAAATCTCCTTCTTCAATAACTCCGACGACGAAATATCCTCCATCAGCAGTTTGGCATACTTGAATGCCCTCTTTCTCTCCTCGATATATTTT
>QMSU01000059.1 GCA_003650975.1 Thermoplasmata archaeon | reverse complement strand
CGAGTTTGCCCCCATATATAAGGAGGACATATGGTTCCCCGGGGAAATTGCGACACTGCAGGAACCCTACATCCTGAGGGATTTCAGAGGGCAGACTGTTGAGATATATCCCTATCAATACAACCCTGTCCAGCATAAATTGAGGTTCTATCATGACGTGGTAATTGAGGTGTATGCGGTGGGGGAAGGAGAAATAAACGTATATAATCGCGAAAGACCACTCACTTCGCTCAATCCCTACTTTGTCCCGATTTACACACATCATTTTGTCAATTATGAGACGGTGGTGGAGCGACTCAATTCTTACGGAGGCGGAGGCAGCGGTACTGGCGGTGCCAAATACACCCCGGTAAGCGATGCTGGTAACATGCTCATCATCTGTTATGACGGCTTTTATGCCACCATGCAACCTTTCGTCCAGTGGAAAAACATGAAGGGCATCCCCACGGAGATTGTCAATGTTTCCGCGGTAGGGGGCACGGCATCAGCCATCAAATCGTACATCTCCAACTATTATTCCACCAACGGTCTCACTTTTGTGCTGCTGGTGGGGGATATCCAGCAGATTCCCACACTCACATCATACGGTGCATCCGATCCAAGCTACGGGTATGTGGCGGGAAGTGACCACTATGCCGATTTATTTGTGGGCAGGTTTTCAGCCCAGACGGTGAGCCAGCTCCAGACCCAGATAGAACGGAGCATAGAGTATGAGAAATACCCGCAGGCAGGTGCCGACTGGTATCGCAATGGAACGGGCATTGCATCCAGCCAGGGACCGGGAGACGACGGCGAGTATGATTATCAGCACATAAGAAACATCCGGAGCGACCTCCTCGCCTACACATACATCACCGTGGACGAGTTTTACGACGGTTCGCAGGGAGGGGAAGATGCACCGGGAAATCCAAGCGCCACCGCAGTGGCAGCGGCAATCAACAACGGGAGAAGCATCATCAACTACTGCGGTCATGGAAGCGCCACTTCATGGAGCACCAGCGGCTTCAGCAATACCAATGTCAACAGCCTTGTCAATGACAACATGCTCCCATTCATTGTGAGTGTCGCCTGCAACAACGGTGAGTTTGATAATTATGATACCTGTTTTGCTGAGGCATGGATGAGGGCAACGCACAACGGTGAACCCACCGGTGCCATTGGCATATTTGCATCATCCATATCCCAGGACTGGTCTCCTCCAATGGATGTTCAGGATGAAGTGGTGGATATCCTTGTTGAAACATATCCCAGCAACATAAAAACCACCACGGGTGGGCTGGTATACAACGGATGTGCACACATGCTTGACAACTACGGTTCCAGCGGCTACAAAACTGTGGATACATGGATCCTCTTCGGTGATCCCTCTCTCGAACTCAGAACAGATACACCTTCTCCGATGACAGTAACGCACAATCCCCTCATGTATCTGATAGACACTTCATTTGATGTGACAGTGAACGGCGTTCCCCATGCCCTCTGCGCACTCTCCAGAAACGGCACGCTTCTCGCATATAACTATACCGACGCGAACGGAGAGACAACACTCCATCTGAACGTCACGCTCAACAGCACAGAATCTCTCACACTTGTGGTGACTGCCAAAAATAAGATTCCCTACATGGCAAATATCACGGTTCTTGGAGAACTTAACTTTACCCTCTACTCCGGATGGAATCTTATCACCATACCGGTGGAGAACAATTACACCGCATCATCCCTTGCCGCACTCATACCGGAATGCGACATGATTGCCTGGTGGAGCGCTCAATATGGCATGTACATCACATTTATTGTAGGTGTCACCCCGCCCGGCTCGCCCTGGGATTTCAACATCACCGACGGTGTGAGTTATTATGTTTCAGTTACCAACGATTCGTATCTCACGGTAAATGGCACCCCTCTCAACGATGTCAATGTGACGCTGTATCCGGGATGGAACACCATCGGGTGGTGGAAAACCCGTGCAACCACTGCATCGGTACTTGCATCTCAGATTACCGACTGCGAAATAGTTGCCATGTGGGATGCGGCATCTGGGAGCTACACCACATTCATTGTGGGCATCACTCCGCCGGGTTCACCCTGGGACTTCACCGTTGATTACGGTATGGGACTCTTGGTGAAGGTGAGCACAGGAGGCATCTGGACAGGGGCATAGACTCCCCATCTCCATCTTCAGGAAAGGGAGAAGTGCAAATAGTGTTGCATGCTCACACCTGTCAGCAAATGTATATATAATAGAACGTTTTTTCAAAACGGTGGAAAAGTGATAAATAACAATTTTGAAAAAATAGCGAAAGTGTTGGTAGTAGCACTGTTTTTGATGACGGCGGCAATCCCTGTTGCTGTTATTGGGGCAAGCGGAGGAGGAGAGACAGAAACTAATATTCATCTTGTTTACACGATACCCTTCACAGAGCCTGTCCTCAAGGAGAACACATTATTCAACAACGCTACGTTCACCACGGTGAACATGTACGGTTGCATCAACATGGGACAGGGACCGGGAACACCGGAACTGCCGGTATACAGCGCAAAGATACTGTTACCCTACGGTACCGAACTGGAGGATGTCACCATCTCGGGTACAAGTGTTGAGGTGATGAACAGGGGTATCAATCTTCAGGAAAAACCGGTTATGCCGTATCAATACCCCGTTCCAATAGGTCATGAAGCACCGCCCTTCATCATGGATGAGAATACATATACCTCTGCCGGGATAATACCGGATACTCTGTATGATGTAGTCGGTGTGGATTATTGCAGAGGGTATGCCATCCTCACCCTGAACATCTACCCCGTTACGTATAATCCCCTTGAAGGAACGCTGTTCTACTATCCCGAACTCACTGTTGACATCAGCACAAAACAGACAGGATATATCAATCAGTTTTTCCGGAACATTCCGGATGATAGAGCATGGGTTATGCAGCTGGTGGTGAATCCCGAGGTGGCCGATACCTATCACGCGAGAGTCACACTGGATTATCCGGGAGGAATCTGCGATCCATCGGACCATTACGATTATGTCATCATCACCAAGGCGTTTCTTGCCAATTTCCAGGCAGCTTATAACTGGACAGATCTGATTAACCAGAAGCAGATGGAGGGGCTGGCGGCAACAGTGGTGACTGTTGAGGATATTATCAACACACCTGCCTACTGGAATACCGATCCCCTCTTCAACGATACCACTGCCAAGATACGTGAGTTCTGCAAGGACGCCTACACCGACTGGGGCACCCAGTATGTACTGATTGCGGGAGATCAGGATGGCCCCGCCGCCATACCCAGAAGGCTCATGGATTATGCGTATGAATCCAATGTGGAGAGCGACCTCTACTGGAGCAACCTTGACAACACGTTTAACAGCGATCATGACAATGATTGGGGAGAGGAAGGGGATACGGGGTTCGACCTGTATTCGGAACTGTACATAGGCAGCATTCCCTGTGATGAGGCCCAGGACATTTCCAACTGGCTCAAAAAACAGATATTTTACACCGATGCCATGGATAAGGATTATCTTGATAATGCCGCCTTCTACGGTGGTGACACCGGCTGGAGCTGCCAGGGTGACGATTTCATAGATTTTACCCTTTACGGAACCAACGACTGGCTGGGCCCGGATCCTCACAATGACGGGCCGTGGCCGAGCTGGCTGGGCTTTTTATACGGATTTGATACCTGGAACAATTCAAATCCAGGTATGGAGTTCAACACCTCCGTTCGATGGACCGCCGAACCGCCCAATCCGGGATGGCAGGGAGGCTCAGAATCTGCGGCCATAGCCGGCCTTAAAAATGCAATCAATAATGACCTGGTCACCTTCATCTTCGGCATTGCCCATGCAAACTCGGGCATGTCGCTTGACGTCTATGATGATGATTGGGAATCCGATTACCACAATACCAAACCCTTTTTCATCCACGATTACGGCTGCCACTGCGGTGACATGGATGCATCGGATGACGGGGTGCTCCATTCAATGCTTTTCCACTCGGATACCGAGCTCGCCTTTGGCTGTGTCTATAACACGGGCTATGGATGGGGCAATCTCGGCTCCACCAATTCGAGCAGTGCCCTCCAGCAGAAACTGTTCGTGGATTATCTGTTCAATACCAGCAAGAGTGGCGGCACCATGAACTGGCAGCTGGGCAAGGCGCAGGCATTTTCGAAAGATGCCATGGCCCCCACCATCAACTGGGATCCCTCATATGGCACATGGCGGGGAATTATCGAGAGCTGCCTTCTGTTCGGAGATCCGGCACAGCTGCTCAAACCTCCTCTTGTGCCAGAGCACAACATTGGTATACAGACACTTTCCGTTCCTGACCATGTGAACCCGGGAGAACTGGTGTATATAAATGCCACACTGGTCAACACGGGAAAGAACAATGAAAGTAATGTTCATGTGAGCCTCAGAATCAATGGCACCGAAATAGACAGCATTACCATACCGTTCTTCCAGAAGCACACCAGTCAGGACGTCAGTTTCATCTGGATTCCTGCACTTGGATGGTACAACGTTGCGATCAATGTCACCATTCCCGGTGTGAGTGAAAACGTGACCATCGATAATGAAAAAAGCACCGTGGTCATCGCAGGGCCGGATGTGGCCGTTTCCTCACTCAGTGCACCACCCTATGCTTCGGTGGGGGTGATGAGCAGGGTGGAAGCTGACATTGCCAATCTCGGGGCCAGTGACGAGATGGTGACGGTAACACTCAAGGTGAACAACACGGTTGTTGACATCATTACCATCTGGGTTGAGAACCATCACACCGAGCATATCACGCTGGTATGGAACCCCTCCTCAGAGGGTACCTATCCGGTGACGGTGACAGCAGAGGTTGCAGGAGAGGTGTATGCGGGCAACAACGAGAGAAGTGCAGATGTGGAAGTGATGATATCCCAGGGATTTGTGTTGCTCGTGGATGACGACGATGGAGATTCGTATGAATCATATTTCGAGAACGCACTGATGGCTGCCGGCTACATCTATGAATACTGGAACAGGGATTCTCAGGGATGTCCTGATGCCTCATACATGGCTGCACACATGGCGGTGGTGTGGTTCACTGGAGATGACTATACGTCAACCCTGGTCACAGAAGATATCAATGCACTCTCCACCTACCTTGATAATGGCGGGAAACTGTTCATTACAGGGCAGGACATCGGATACGACATTCGTACCGACCCCTTCTACGCCAACTATCTCCACGCCATCTACAATGTGGATGACACCAACATATTCCAGCTGAACGGCATTTCAGGAGACCCCATTGGTGATGGTCTCACCATTGAAATCTCCAGCGGCGACGGTGCCAATAACCAGAATTATCCGGACGGCATCTCACCCACCGGAGGTTCCACTGCGGTATTTCAGTATCAGGGCTCCTCTCACTATGGCGCGGTGAAATACGAGGGTGTGTACAAGGTGGTCTACTTTGGATTTGGGTTTGAAGCCATTGACAGCAACAATCAGGGACTCAGAACCGTGGTGATGCAGCGGGTGCTTAACTGGCTTGGCGGCGGCAGTATGAATACCTCGGATGTGACGCTTGATGATATGAACCTTGATTTTATGATCCCGCAGGGGGCGTCAACCAGCGGCACGGTTACCATAGGAAATGATGCGAATGCCTCCGCCGATTTGACGTTTGATATCTCCTTTGAATCCTCAAGAGATGTGGACTGGATTTCCGCAGCACCTTCCAATGGCACACTGCAGCCGGGAGAGACTGCGGATATCATCATCACCATCAATGGCAGCGGTCTCACCACTAATTTCACCTCGGCGACCATGAAAATCATTACCAACGACCCCGACGAATCCTCGCTGGGCATACCGCTCTACATATCCACCATAAATGAACTGAGGCTTAATTTCACCCTATATACTGGATGGAATCTCATCACCATACCGGTGGAGAACAATTACACCGCATCGGACCTCGCCGCACTCATACCGGAATGCGACATGATTGCCTGGTGGGATGCATCAACGGGTACCTACAAAACCTTCATTGTGGGTGTCACCCCGCCCGGCTCGCCCTTTGACTTTGATATTGCAGATGGCGTGAGCTACTACATTTCCGTTACAAGTGATACCAATCTGGTCATCAATGGCACTCCATTAAGCGATGTAAATGTGACGATGTATCCCGGATGGAATTCCATCGGGTGGTGGCGCACCTCATTCACGAGAGCATCTGGCATTGCCGCTCAGATTGACGGATGCACCATAGTTGCCAGATGGGACCCCTCCCGTGGCTCGTACACCACCTTCCTTGTGGGAATCACCCCGCCGGGTTCCCAGTGGGATTTCACCGTTACCTGCGGCATGGGGCTGTTCGTGAAAACAACCACCACGAGCATCTGGTATGGTGTATGACCACCATTTCCTCTTTTCCCTTCTCTATTTTCATAAAGAGGTGAAAGCATGAGACGAAAGATTGTGGTATATGGAATGGCCGTTCTCCTCCTGATGAGCACGGT
>QMSU01000058.1 GCA_003650975.1 Thermoplasmata archaeon | reverse complement strand
TATGGGGAAAATGAGTGGTTGTTTAATAGGTGTAGGGATAGTTTTAACAATTGCTTGGAGTGTAGTAGGAATAGGTATTTAGCTGAAATGAACTCCGCAGATTTGCTTCACAAATCCTTGGCTTCGCTTTACTCCTCAAATTGCGACCTTTGATCGCAACTTCATACCCGCCAAACATTATGCAGAAATAAACAGTTATAAAAAGGATGGGGTATTACTTATGCGGAGCGCCAGGCGCTCACATCAAAAGTCATCAGAAATGAGGAGGTATCATGGTGAGCCTGCGGGAAATGAAGGAAAAAGGGTATGTGCCACAGAAAATGTTTCTCAAACTCATGTTAGGTGGGACACTGTCGCTTTCAAAGACCATTTTGTTCAACCTCGGGGATCTCAAAAAGGTGAGGCGCATGAGGCCGGGCGAGAAACGGTATGTCCGCCCTCCCAAAAAATACACATTGCCGCCGTATAGGGAAGGGATGCCGTATTGTGATTCCGATGAAAAATATTTGAGGCCCACGCTCTACTGCAATCCCAGGGCACCTGAAGTGATAGCACTTGCGAACCAACTGGGAGCGTTCAAAAAATCTGACTATGAGTATGCAGAGGCTGCCTTTGAGTTTGTCAAGAGAAACCTCCCCCTTGAAATAGTGCCCATGGACGGTGTGGAATGCACACTGAGGAGGGGGACGGGAACATGTTTCCATCTTATCTCTGCGTTCATAGCCCTCTGCCGGGCCGCCGGCATAAAGGCACGCTACAAGGTATTTGCCATGAATCTGGTGAAGGCCTGGTATGACACCATGATAGACGTTGACCCCATGATAAAGAAGTGGTACGATTCAATGGGATATTTCATGATAGAGGGCGAGGGTGAGGCCTACATTGACGGCAAATGGGTGGTGGCACATGTGGGTCCCACACCGGAGCGGCAGGCAGCGGGAGGAGTTCCCATTACAAAGTTCGGAGAGGATTCGCTGGGGAACTGGTTTTTCGCACTGCCCGGCACCATCATGCGCATGGAATCGATTCCCTATGGTTTTGGTGGCGCCACGAAAATCCTGAAAAAGATAGCACCGGGCTCAATGGAGCGTGTGAACATAAGCATCCAGGAGCAGATAGAGAGGGGAAGGAAAATCATCGAGGAGGCAGGAGGCGAAGAGGCCTACAATGAAAGGGTGCGGGCAAAAAAAATGAAGATGCCCACCGTGGAGCTGAATGCTCATCAGGGACTCATTATCGAGGAATAATCACAGCCCCTATTCAGGGATGGTTTTCAAATATGCCAACGGGGTTGCTGCTTCCGTCATCTATATATAAACCACGCTGATTATGAAATGGCGATATAAAATGAAGAATATAGGAATAGTGGTTTTGGTGTGCGCGATGCTTTTGGGAACCTCGACAATTGCAGGCATAAACACACACATTTTTCAGGGATTCGTGGACATGCCGGTTGAATCCACAGCGGTATCTCTTGAATTTCCCACACTGGAAGTAAGGGAGGAAGGCGGCTATGTCATTGTTGATGCGGGCAGCGATACCCTCCACACGCTCAACCCCTCGGAGCCCATGATGCCCTATCGAACCGAAGTATTCACATTTCCGCTCGGTACGGTGGTGAGGGACGTGAAGGTGATACCTTCGGAAGTAAAAACGGTGCAGCTGAACGAAAAAGTGATGCCAGCAGCCAACCCTGCAGCATTCAATATGCAGCACACAGCAACGGAACGTTATGAGGGGGATGTATATGCAAGGAGCGAATTGTACCCTGCAGCGTGGGCCACATGGCGTGTCGGAATAGGGCTTAAAGACAATGAACGGGTGGTATTTCTCGTCATCCAGACATTCCCCGCACGCTACATGCCCTCCACAAACACCCTGCTGTACACGAATGAAATTGACATCGACATAGATTATGAACTTCCCTCAGAGCCGGCACCTGCAGCGCTCGATGCATACGACATGGTAATCATCGCCCCCTCGAAGTTTGCCGACGGCCTCCAGCCTCTGGTGGCTCACAAGGAAAGCCATGGTGTGGCCACAAAACTTGTCACTCTCGAAGAGATTTACGGCGGCACCTACTTCTCGGTACAGGGCAGAGACGATGCGGAAAAGGTGAAATATTTCATCAAGGATGCCATCGAGCAGTGGGGCATCACCTATGTGATGCTTGTGGGCGGCAGACACGGTGGTGTTGCAGAGCCAAAATGGTGGTGTCCGGTGAGAAATGCATGGCTGGACGTGGGCGACAGCGACAAATATTTCTTAAGCGATCTGTACTTTGCCGACATTTACAAATATGAGGAGGGCCAGCCGGTCTTCGATGACTGGGACAGCAACGGCAATGACATGTTCGGTGAATGGAGCTGGCGGGGGAAGGATATCATAGACATGTTTCCCGATGTGTACATTGGCAGACTCGCCTGCAGAAACTCCTATGAGGTGGGTGTCATGGTTGACAAAATAATATCCTATGAGACCACAGCCTATGGACAGGCATGGTCAAATCGATTCGTGGGCATAGGCGGTGACACCTTTCCGGGCGACCAGTGGTATGACGGCGAGGAGAGTGTCAACAAGGCCATCGAATACCTTTCTGCACTTGGCATTGAGGCCACCACTCTCTTTACCTCAGATGGCACACTCACGGAGGGACAGGACATCATTGATGCGGTGAGTGCGGGATGCGGATTTCTGGATTTTGAGGGACATGGTAACCCAATGAGCTGGGCAAACCACCCCCCGCAGGATGGTGACACGTGGATTGGCATCGACGAAACCCAGTTCATATTCTTCAAGAACAAGGACATGTACCCGGTGTGCATGATAGGCGGCTGCAGCAACAGTAAATTTGACATCAGCCTGCTCAACCTGCTCGACTTCAAGAACCTCTCCGCCATATGGGCCCATTCTTCATGGGGTCCGGAGTGCTTCGGCTGGTGGCTGGCACGAAAGGTGGACGGCGGTGCCATCACCACCATAGGCTGCACCTCCTACGGATATGGGAAATCGGGAGACACCGACCACGATGGAATATTCGACGGTATCCAGTACCGTGGAGGTTTCATTGACATTGAATTCTTCCGGGTGTATGCACAGGAAGGGAAGGACACTGTTGGCGCTGCCCACGGTACCGCAATAACGAATTATCTGACAAAGTTCCCGCCGCTCACCAACCAGATCGACGCAAAGACAGTGGAGGAATGGGTACTCCTTGGAGACCCGTCACTCAAAATAGGCGGATACCCATAATCTTTTCCTCCTTTTTCCTTTATTTATTAATAAATCGATGAATTTCTTCGGCAATATCTTTCCACTCATCCAGTATCACATGGCAGCCTGAAAATACGCGATATTCCGCACGGTATTTTGCAGCCATTGTTTTCACCATCTCCGGAGGAATGACAGCGTCATCTTCCTTTGCGATGAAAAGGAGAGGGCATTTCACCCTCGTCTCATCCACCGCTATTCTGCTCAGTGCTATTTCATATGATACGGTGGGAGGTTCCTCCTCCAGTTCCCCGTACATTTTTCGTGCTTCCTCGTCATCGAGACAGCTGAAGACCAGTTTTTTGAGAAAGTGGTACCCCGGTTTGAAGGGTTTTCTCAGGATGACATGCGGAAGATACCGGACAGAGGAGAGCATCGCGGATTTCCTGAAGGCGATCCCCTTCGGCGGGGCGGGGGCAATGGCAACACCCGCTCTGATTGTCGAGCATTCGGCCACCTTCTGCACAATGAGGCCGCCCATCGAGTGTCCGATGAGCACATCTTCATCTCTCGCAATGGCAGCCACCTTCTCCACATAATCCTGAAAGCGGGCGGTTCGCATGTCCAGTCCTTCCCGCAGGTTTACGGCGGTGCATTCGATGCCTCTCTCCGAAAAATAATGGATGAAAGGGTGCCATATATCAGGGGTGGCCCACATGCCGTGAATGAAAATAAACATGAATACGGATGAAAAACACCCTCAAATAATTTGTTGTTTATCCGCTACCGTTTCACGGCAAGGCATATATGGTCCTTTGCCTGGGGGTCGAGCCTGCGCTCATCCTCAATGGTGTAGTGCTTTCCGATTTCCTTTTTCACCGTATCGAATACCTTCTTTGGCGGAAGTGCCACATCTATGCTTCGTGCCTTTATCATGATGATGCCTTCTGGAGCCTCGAATACCTCCATATTTTTCAAAAAGATGGCAACCTGGCTTTTCTGGGATATGTCCTGATAAATGAGGTCAACCGCATCCACCATCGGGCGGTATTTTTCTGGCCGTCCCGCATCCGCCATGATGGGTGTCATGTTGTGCCGTTCCCCGCACAGTGCCACAAACCGTTTCATGGGACGGAAGGCCACATCCACACCGTAGATAAACCCCCGGGTGGCGATATCCGAAAAATGGCTTGCCGTGGTGCCGCTGGAAACCCCGAGATAGAGTATTCTGCTGTGTTCTTTCACCGGAAATTTCTTCAATCCCTTCAGAAGGGCGGCTGCCATCTTGCTCCGGTATGGATTCCATGAACGGTACTCAACACCATCCACGGTCATCAGCCGTTCATTGTACACCCTCTTGCCAGGGGTCAGGTTTACGGTGAAGAGCCTGCCGTTGTGACGATACACGCCCGGAAAAAGCTGTTTCATGATGGCTATAAACCGCAACGTTTATTTTAATTTTCGTTCCACCATGCTGCATGCAATGGTCACCGCATCAAAGGTGGGCGCCACCGCAGGGGCATATGCGTTTTCCATGCGGGCAACGTCCCGCACATTCATTCTGTTATATATTGCCAGTGCCAGCCGGTCTATTATCTTTGCCGCGCCGCTGCCAACCGCCTGCCCGCCAACGAGAATCCCCTTTTTATTGGCTATCACTTTCACCACCAGGTCATCTCCATTCATGTAATCCGGCAGGTCACTTCCGGCGTATCTTCCTGACACCCCGTCTATTTCATGGCCGAGGAGCCCCACCGATGCCATCTCAACTCCGCACAGCTTTGTGGTCTTTGAGAGTACAGGTGGCAGCAGTGCATCGTTTCCCCCGCCGCATTGATACCCGCCACCCTTCCCTGTCTGGCAGCGATGGTTCCCAGACCGACGGTGATATCCCTCCCGAAGAAATCCTTTATTTTTGTGCAGTCTCCCGCGGCATACACGTTATCGTGCGCATGGCACCGCGCATCCACGCTCATCACCCCGCCATCGGGTACATGGGGTACATTGCCCGTGGCCACCATCACCATATCCGCACGGTATTTTTCTCCTGCATACACGGTGTTGTGTGCCACCTTCTCCACCTTGCAGTTGAACACCACCTCCATGTCAATCTGTTTCATCGCATACTCTGCCATGTCCCTGTCGAACATGGCCGGTAAAATGTGGGGCATGTATTCAAGTACAGTGACCTCCATCCCCTCGTGCATCAGTGCCTCAGCAGCCTCCAGCCCCACCAGCCCGGCTCCTATGACAATGACGCTCTGCGCTCTCTCCATTGCCTCCCGTAGTGCCAGTGCATCGTCGAGGCGACGCAGGAAAAATACGTCTTCTGCCTCAAAGGGGCAGGCGGGCATCGCTCCGGTGGCAATTATCAGCACGTCATAGTGCTCCTCCTCTTTTCCCGTTACAGTATTCCGTTTCACATCAATGGAAGTCACCGTTTCATTTTTATAGGTGATACGCTGCCTCTCGAACCATGCGGGAGGGAACTCCACGATATCCTCCCATCTCATTCCTGCCAGAACAAAGGGGAGTGCACATTTGGCATACTGGCCGTAGCCCTCCCCATCGTAGAGTACAATCTCTGCATCCCGGCTGGTCTTTCTGGCAAATTGTGCCGCAGTGCCGCCGGCCGCACCGCATCCTACGATGACTATTTTCATTTTTTGAAGAACGTCTGGAGTTCTCTCACAAATCCGTCAAAGCCAACGTAGCGGGGGATTATCTTTGTTGCTCCTGCCCTCATGAGGCGTTTTGCCCAGTCGGTGTCAAAAAAGGCGGTAAATCCATACACCACCGCATCTTTGTCAATCTCCTTTATTTTTTTCGTTGCTTCCACTCCATCGAGCTCGGGCAATTTCAGATCCATGGTGACCAGATCGGGCCGTTTTCCCTCCTTCAGCAGTTTTCTGTATAATTCCACTCCTTCCTTTCCGTCATAGGCAGAATATATCTCCACATCAACACCCGCTTTCTTTATATATCGTTTCATCAGTTCCTGCATGTCCGTTTCATCTTCAACAATGAGCAGTATTCTATTCATATATTCACCCTACCTCATTCCACTTGCTGCATGAGTGTTTGACCGTTTCCTCACAGATAATTGCTCCTCATTCATTAACTTTTTCATTTATTTGATTTTCGAAATGCGGTGCACAAGCACACGAGGATGGAACAACAATTTACGCGGAATTTTCAAGGATTCTTAATTGATATCTAATTATGCAGGTGCGGTGTGATGAAAAAGACTTAAACCTTCCATTCTGATTGCACAGGTGCGAACATGCATCCGAAAATAGAGGAAATTGATGATGAGGTCAACCGTGCAGTATCGCTCATCAGAAGGGGATATTCGAGAGGCGTCATACTCGGGAAACTTGCTGCAACTCCATTCTCGAAACAGGAGATCTTCGAAATGGCAAAATGCAGGATAAAGGCAAGGGATAAATTCGGGGAACTGGCATCAGTACTCTTTTTTGATGAGGAAGGGTTGCGATATGCCACACCTCCCCCTGTTGCAGAATACCGGGCAAAGAGG
>QMSU01000057.1 GCA_003650975.1 Thermoplasmata archaeon | reverse complement strand
TCCTGGTTCAGAAGGAGGGTATACTGGCCCATTCCTTTCTTTATTTTTTCAGCCCTCTCCACCGTGATTTTACTCAGTAACCTTTCCGCATCTCTTCCCTTTATGATGATGTTTCCCATGTGACTTACATCAAAGATGCCGACACCATGGCGCACATTGAGATGCTCTTTCTGTATTGAATCATACATCAGGGGCATTTCATAGCCCATAAACGTGGTAAAGGTTGCTCCCAGTTCCCGGTGCAGCTCATACAGGGCGGTTTTCATGGAGGTTACAATACATGTCCACTTAAGAATGTTTTCCACGGGCAGTTATGCCAGTGTTTCCACCACCTTTTTTGCAAATCCATCAAATCCTATCTCCCTCCCGAACACCTCTTTTACTCCCAGTGCCTTCAGCCGTCTTGCCCAGTCCAGATGAGCATATGCGGTGAACCCCACCACATCCGCCTCAGGGTCCAGTTCCATTATCTCCCTGGTGGTTTTTACCCCGTCCAGTTCCTTTCCCTCCATCTGCCTTTTTGCAGCTTCAAATGCCGTGCTTCCGGAAAGATTCAAATCCATCACCACCAGATCAGGTCTTTTGTTCTCTTCCATCAGTTTCCTGTAGAGTCGTATTCCCTCTTCCCCGTTGGTGGCAGAATAAATTTCAAATGCGGAAGAGGGCAGATATGCCTTTATCAGTTCATGCACTTCCTTCTCGTCATCCACCACCAGCATCACTTTCCTGGTACTCATGCTCTCTCGCCTCCACAACCATATTTCCCGTATCCATTCACCATATATTAACATTACCAAAAGGGTGGCAATTTTTGGAAACGCTCATTGATTGTTTTGCATAAAAAAACATATTCATCTTTTCATTAGCCTGATATTCCCATGCCACCCATCGAAACCGTTAATAATCAAAAAAATATTCCAACATCATGACAGATGAATATGAAGATATGATAAAAAATTTTAAGTGGGATGTGCCGGAATACTACTCAATTGCTGATGTGGTGGATACCCACGCCGAGGACAGAACAAAAATTGCCGTGTACTGGGAAGATGCCGAGGGGAAAAAGGAAAAAATGGCATACTGGGAACTGAGGGACGAATCCAACCGATTCGGGAACATGCTCCGCAGCCTGGGAATGGCAAAGGGTGACCGGATAATGGTGATACTGCCCAGACTCCTTGAGGTATTCGTATGCCAGATAGGGAGTTTTAAAATCGGTGGCATTGTGGTGCCATGCCCCGACATGCTGAGGGCAAAAGATATTGAATACAGGGCAAATGACTGCCAGGCAAAGGCGATTATTGCTTCCATTGCCTCAACCGAGGATGTTGATAAGGTGAGGGACCGCATCCCCGTTGAGCATTTCATTGTCATTGGCGGGGAAAAGGATGGATGGATAAGCTACGAAAAGGAAATAACCCAGCACTCGCGCTACCTGGAAAAAGAAAAGATAAAATCAGCAGATATAATGACCATCAACTATACTTCCGGCACCACCGGTGACCCCAAGGGAGTGATGCGCAATCACCGGTGGATTTATGCACTTTCGAGAACCAATGCGGTGTACTGGTGGAATGCGCAGCCTGACGAACTTCTCTGGGCCACCACATCTCCCGGATGGGCCAAGTGGTTCTGGAGTCCCATAGGCGTGGAACTGGCCGCAGGGGCATCACAGCTGATGTATAACGGCAGATTCAATCCCACCAAATTTCTGGAATTGATGGAGCGATACAGAGTGAACAGACTCTGCGCCACACCGACGGAGTACCGATTGTGGGCACAGGAGGATCTTGAGAGCTACGACCTCAGAGACATGAAAAAGTTTTTGAGTGCGGGAGAGGCACTGAACAGGGAGGTCATCGACCGGTTCTACCGTGCATACGGACTGAAAATATACGATGGCTACGGGCAAACCGAAACGAGCGGTCTTGTCTGCAATTATGACGGCATAGAAATCAGGCCGGGCTCCATGGGAAAACCCATGCCGGGAGCAAATATCCAGCTGCTTGATGAAGATGGCAATCCGGTGGAGCAGGGCGAGGTGGGACAGATTGCAGTTCCCGGTGACCATCCAGGTTTGATGGCGGGATACTGGAACGGCAAAACACTGGAGGAGATACTGGTGAACGGATGGTATCTCACCGGCGACCTGGCACGGATGGATGAAGACGGATACATATGGTTTGAGGGAAGGGCCGATGATGTCATCAAGGCATCGGGATATCGCATAGGGCCCTTCGAGGTGGAAGATGCACTGGTAAAACACCCTGCGGTGATGGAAGCGGCGGTGGTGTCCTCTCCTGACAAAATCAGGGGGAATATCGTCAAGGCCTTTGTGGTGCTTGCCAGGGAATATGAACCGAGTGAACAACTGGTGAAGGAACTCCAGAATTTTGTGAAGGAGGAAACAGCCCCCTACAAATATCCCAGAGAGATTGAATTTATTGACGAACTTCCAAAAACCATAAGCGGGAAAATCAGGAGAGTGGAACTGAGAGCCCGGGAGAGACAGAGGAAAATGGAGCTGTGGGCGCAGGAGGGAAACTGAGTCATCATTCGGGTACGTACGGTACGAAAGCGGGATCTCCATATAGTACACGGGCATATCTGGTCGGCGGTTCCGTGTGCTGATTTGAGAAAACCACCGCCCGTCCGAGTGAGATGCGGTTGTATATCACCGCATTTTCAATGAGTTCAAGTGTGGCCTCTGCGCCTGTTTCCCGTGTGGCCCCTATGAAAGCATTTGCCCCCGCATGGATGAAGGCCATGGCAATGCTGCTTTCGAGGGGAATACCATCGAGTCTTCCCATGAGACATGCAGCGGTGAGGATCACATTCGGGTTGAGGCGATATTCTCTCACGTGGGCGACATCCACCACTCTGCTGTAGTAGTCAAGACCGTACACGGAGGGGAGCATCCAGTACCAGTCCCCGTGACCTTCATATTCCACAAAATTTGCCTGGAATGCGCCCTGATTCTCCAGATATCCACGTCCATTTCTGAATATCCCGTACAGGGCGGTGTCAAAGCCGCGGTTTTTCATCTCCCGCGAGTAGGGTATCTGGTGAAATATGCCCGCAGTTTCTCCGAAACCCTCTCCCGTGATAAAGGTGAAGTTTTTCAGCCATTCTCCCTGGGCAATGGAATCATAAAAAATGCTTCTTGAGATGAGCAGAGAGGCATCCACGCCATCCCATGCCACTATTCTCCCCACCCCGAGAGAGGCATTGAGGGAGTATGGCATGTCGGAGGGAATGCCAAAGCCCACATATGCATCACCGGTAGTTGAAGCATAATAGTACTGTGGAATCATAACGGTATCTCCCAGTATGGCAACCAGTGTGGAATCTGTTCTGGCTGCCATCCCGCGCACCATATCGACGGTTTTGTTCACCTGTGTGTTTATGAAAGGATGAAGGGATGGATTGTTCCATGGGCCTCCCGCCATACCGGATGATATGTTTTCATACTCCTTTGTGGTCACCTCATTTTCTGCAGAAACAACAATTCCCTCCCTGAAGCATGCGAGATAGGGAGCGAGGGGTGAAAGGATAGCACGGGGATGATGGACATCGCTCATTTTTTGCATGCTGATATCGACATCAAAATCTGTATCAACAATGGAAAGTCCTCTCTGGATAAAAAAGCCGCCCTTGATTCCATGGTAGAGCTTCACCACAAGCCGGTATTGCCCCTCTACATATATGGACGGCACTTCCATGTAACACCTCTGCCTCTCATATGCATTGCTGAAGGAATAGGTGACGAGACTGTCATTGTGATAGAGATACGCCGATATCATATATGGAAAGGGATTCTCTGCTCCTGTGACATTCACATACACCCGCAGTGTGTATATGCCCTCCGGGGCATCAAAGAAAAATGTCTCCGTATCATTGCCGAAGAGAGTTATTTCATGGGAAAGCACGGTTATTTTTATCTGTTTCATGTGCCCGTGGTAGTGCTCCACACGGGTATCAACAATTGAAGGAGGATGTGCATCCTTTGGGTTGGCGAGCACCATATAGGGATTTTCCGGATGAATCGTAAGTAGATAATCGTATATTTCCTCATCAGTGCTGAAATGAACGATATCAAAGCCTTCAATGGAAACATTCCCCACGCAGATGATCTGCCGTACCTCCAATCTGTCCAGTAATTCCCGTATGTCTGCATCGTTGTGGTCATACACGATTAATGGCGCATGGCGGTAACATGCAATGGGAGTGGCTATCAATGAAAGAGAGTAATAACTCATGTTGTACGGGATCAAAAGAACGCTTTCGCATGAGTCATAAAAATGCCGGGCAATGTCCAGTGACACCTCCGCAGGAGTTCCGGGAAATTCCTTTTTCGCATGGCTGGAAGAGAGGGTTCCCCCTACCACCACCAGTTCATCAGCTCCATATGAGTCCAAAAACTGCGCATGACCGTCGCGCATCTCTCTGTGAAAAAGAAGCAGCGGGTTCTGCTTCATGTAGGCCAACGGGGCAGCAATCAGGGAGTAGAATATATCAGAATCTGAAACGAGTACCACACTTTGCTCTTCATGCTCCCCTGCGGAAAGAGGAGGAACAACAAGTAAGACAAGCAGAAACACACTCGCAATTCTTTTCATTTCTCCATTTCTTTTTTTATCCATTCTGTAATCTTTCCTCGTTCAATCCGTACCTGCTCGGTGGTATCCCTGAATCGCACGGTAACGGTATCATCATCCTTTGTCTGGTAATCCACGGTGATGCAGAACGGTGTGCCGATTTCATCCATCCTGGCATATCGTCTCCCGATACTCCCGCTTTCATCATATATCGCCATGATGCCGCCGTCTCTCAATTCTCTTTCGATTTCCCTTGCAATGTCAGGCAGTCCGTCTTTATTTACCAGGGGGAACACCCCTGCCTTTATCGGTGCAAGAGAAGGAGGGAGTGTTATCAGCACATACGTTTCATTTTCCTTCTCCACCTCTTTATAGTTGTGTTCAAGAACAAAGTAAAAAATTCTGTCAATCCCATATGAGGGTTCAATCACATGGGGGACAAATTTTTCACCTGCAAGGGTTTCCTCCACCTCCTCCACATTGAAGAATGTTGCATCGAGTTCAATGGTCTCGCCGTCCATGTTCAGTGTGACGGTGTCGGTATCTCCAGATATCTTGCACTTCCTGAGTTCATCCGCTATTTTCTTTGCCTTTCCCCTGAATGTTTTTCCGAGGGCATCCATCTTTGGGAGAATCGCCGTTCTTTTGATTTTTCTGGGCTCGTCATATTTTCTGAAGGCCCTCATGTCGGTGCCTGTCGCCGTCATATGCGCGGTGAGGTCGTAGGCGGAGCGGTCGGCAATGCCCACGCATTCCACCCAGCCAAACCGGTCTGAATAGAGTTCGGCATCCCAGCAATCGTTGGCATAGTGAGCCATCTCATCCCTTTTGTGCTGTCTGAACCGGAGCTTTGCGGTATCAATCCCCACACGCTCAAGGAATTTTTTTGTGATAACCATGTAGTATGCCAGTGCCTCATTACCAATGATTCCCTTCTGCAGCGCTTCCCCGGCGGCCATCTCGCTGTCGAGTTCATCAGAGACGAGGTGCATGGTTTCATCCTTCACCTCATGAAAACGGGGATGGGTCTTGTTGTCCGGCTCAAAAAACAGTTCTGCCTCTGCCATGGAGAACTCCCGCAGTCGTATGATTCCCTGCCTCGGGGAGACTTCGTTTCTGAAGCCCTTGCCAACCTGGACGACACCGAAGGGCATTTTTTTCCTGAAAAACTCATAGAGGACCGGGAAATTAACAAAAATACCCTGAGCTGTTTCCGGTCGGAGAAACGCCTTTTCTTTCTTTTTTGCCCCGATATACGTTTCAAACATGAGATTCAGACTCCCCTTTTCCACCGCACCACCGCATACGGGGCATCTGTCATCCTTCAATTCCTCCACCTTAACACTGAGGCCGCACTTGGTGCAGGTGCCTATCTCATCGATGAATTCATCCACATGCCCAGATGCCTTCAGCAGGGCATACGGCGTTATGACCGGCGTTGCGATTTCATAACATTTTTCCTTCAGAATATAGTATTCCCGCCACACCTCCTCCATGCGGTTTTTCAATAAGATGCCCAGCGGGCCGTAATCATAAAAACCTGCTTCACCCCCGTAAATCTCATAGGACGGATACAGGAATCCGCGGCGTTTTGCAAGTGATGTTATTTTTTCATACACATCCATACAATCACAGAATTGCCCTCATCAGATCGATATCATAAATCATGCCCACCAGCTCGTCATGTTCATCGAGGACGGGGAGCTGATCCACATCATGCTCAATCATTTTTTGTGCCACTGCAGCAATCTTTGTTTTCAGATAGGTGGTGATTACCTCCGTTACCATGACCTCCTTTACCGGGACAGGCGGCAGTTCTATTTTGGAGGTTTCGTAATACAGACGCATCACGTCCCGTATGCCTTCCCACGTCCACATATCCTCATCTTCCCCTATCCCAAGATCTGCCTTTACCACCGTCTCGTTGAGATGGGAAAAATTGAACAGGTCACCATCGGCGACCATCCCTGCAAGGGCACCCTCATCATCCAGCACCGGCAGGGCGGAGGCATGGGTGAGGCGGAACAGTTTCATCACCACGGGAAGAGGTGTTTCCTGATAGATGGGTATGAATACGGGAGAAAGGTACTCCTCCACCATATGATTGCCCATTTCTGCAATGACCTTGAGGATGTCTATCGGCGAAATAACCCCCAC
>QMSU01000056.1 GCA_003650975.1 Thermoplasmata archaeon | reverse complement strand
TCCCTTGAGAAAACAGTTTTTTATCTCTTTCATGAGCCTCTCCCGCTCTCCCTCATAGAAATGTCCGGCCACGACCGCTTTGCGAATCATGATATTAAACCCCACCTGCTTAAAAATATTGGTGCTTCCTCAATGAAACCATGGGGTCATCCCATCTCCCGCCACAGCGTGTCGTTCCAGGTCTCATACAGTTTCTCCCTCGGTATGTCAATGTACGTATGCATGTCCTCTCCATCATAGATAATGAGATGCTCTCCCTTCACATAACCGATTCGGTATACGGGAAACCCCTCGAACAGCTGCACAAATTCTTTTTCCGTATCCTTCTCCACCTCGGCAACCCAGCGCGTGTTGCTTTCTGAAAAGAGTTTGATGTCTGTCCGGATTCCGGGTATTCCATACAGGCACAACTCCGCACCACGTCCTCCCATCACCATTTCGGCAAGGCACGCGGCAAGTCCCCCGTTTGACACATCGTGACAGGAAACAATGGTGCCTCCTGTTATGCCAGCGGTGACCCGTTCAATGCCGTCCTTGAGCACCTGTACGTCGCTTCGCGGGACCATCCCTCCCTCGATTCCCAGGTGCTGATAGTACTCGCTCCCTCCCATTTCCCTTTTCGTTTCACCAATAAGGTACACGGGATTCCCGTCATGCTTGAAATTGGTGGTTGCGCAGCGTCTCACATCCTCGACGATTCCCACTCCCATAATGGTGGGTGTGGGCGCCACCCCGCCGGTAACACTCTCATTGTAAAAGCTCACGTTGCCCGATGTAAAGGGAATCTCAAGCACCGATGCCATGTCATGTAGGGCTCTCATGCTCTCCACAAATTCACCCATTCTCTCCGGTTTCTCGGGATTGCCAAAGTTCAGACAGTCAACAAAGGTATCTATGCGGGCCCCCACGGCTGCCAGATTGCGGCATGCCTCATCGATGGCTGCGCATGTTCCCCAGTAAGGATTCAGCACCGTGTAGTAGGGATTTACATCCGCGGTGATGGCAAGGCCTCTGAATGAGTTTTCCAGCGGCTTCACCACCGCTGCGTCGGCGGGTCCCTGCATGCCCATGGCTCCGTGCATCGGCTTGAGCGGGGTTGCCCCTCTCACCTCAAAATCATACTGCCGCACCACCCACTCCCTGCTGCATACGTTATGGGACGAGAGAATGGAAAGAAGAACATTTTCCATGTTATCGGGCATATCAAAGGAGGGGTCATCGCACTCCATCACCGGTGGTGGTACCCATTCCCTCTCGTATTCCACAGCGCCCACCTGGAACAGAAGTTCAATGTTTCCCACCATCTGCCCCTTGTAGTAGATGCGGATGAAGAGTTCTTCAATGGCCTTTCCTATGGGGACCGCCTCCACGTCCCACTTTTCAAATATGGCGAGCACCTTCTCCACGTTCTCCTCCTTTACCGCAAGGAGCATTCGTTCCTGGCTTTCAGAGACCCATATTTCCCACGGTTTCATACCCTCCTCCCGCAGGGGAATTTTATCCAGATGCACCTCGGCCCCGAATCCTCCCTCATAGGCAATCTCCCCGCAGACGCACGAGAGCCCGCCGCCGCCCATGTCCTTCATCCCCTCAACCAGCCCCTTCTCGTTACATTCCAGACAGGCATGGATGAGAGGCTCCTTCGTGATGGGGTCGCCAAGCTGCACGGCGGTAATGGACTTTTCCTCAGACTCCTCGCTGAGTTCCTCTGAAGCAAAGGTGACACCGTGTATGCCGTCCCTGCCCGTTTTGCCACCGGCGTATATGTACACATCTCCCGCATGCTTGACGCTGCTGTGAACCAGTTTGTCCTTTTTCACGATGCCAACGCATCCCACATTGACCAGGCAGTTCCCGGTATAACTCTTGTGGAAATATACCTCTCCCGCCACGGTGGGTATCCCCACACGGTTACCGTAATCGCGTATTCCCTCCACCACGCGTCTGCAGAGATAGCGGGGATGCTTTACGCCTCTCGGAAGCATCTCATAGGGTGTGTCCAGCCGCCCAAAAAAGAGCGGATCAATGAGGGCCACGGGCTGCGCACCCATGCACAGCACGTCCCGCAGTATGCCCCCTATTCCCGTGGCAGCGCCCCCATACGGCTCAATGGCAGAGGGATGGTTGTGGCTTTCCAGGGCCACAATATAATAGTGATCATCATCGAAGGGCATCACGCCGGCATCTTCCCTTGCCACCACCTTCTCCTTTGCGATGTTGTACACGTACTGCTTCAGATAGTACTTCGATGATTTGTAGCAGCAGTGCTCGCTCCATGATTGGGCAAGCGCCTCCAGTTCCAGGTCGGTGGGATTTCTGTTTCTTTTTCTGTAGTATTCCTGGATTTTTTTCATTTCCTGCAGGTTGAGTGCAAGCCCCATTGATCTGCTTATCTCGAGGAGTGTGGTGTCATCTGCATTGAGCACGTCTATCCGGTATACGTATCCATCCTTTACGAATAAATCATTCATGCATATCTTCTACCTGTATGGTGTAATCGTTAATGACCGGGTTTGCAAGAAGCTTCCTGCACATCTCGTCCACTCTCCGTGCCGCCTTCTCCTTGTCCTCCTCATCCATGATAATTTCGATGAAACGGGATACCGAGACGCCGGAAACCTCGGTAAAATCGAGAAGATGCAGCGCCTTTTCAATATTCTTTCCCTCGGGATCAACCACTCCCTTTTTCAGTTTGATCTCTACTCTGGCTCTGAGCATGTTTCAACAACTCCGTGATGGTGGCAGTAGGGACACTCATAGGTGAGTGGCCGTTCCCCGGTATCCATAATCTCAAAGGAAGCGCTGCACTCCGGGCAGGTGACGGTCATCTTGCTCCCCTCCACCTTCTTTCCCTTGAGTGCTCCCTCCTTTCCGCAGTTGGGGCAGGTGTAGGGCATCGGCCTCACGCCGGTATCGGATATGGTGAATGTGGTCTTGCAGTTGCTGCACATGACCCGTGTGATTGCCTCAGAAACCAGCTTGATCTCCCGTGATTCCTCCTTTGGAACGGTGAGGTACATGACCACCTCCACCAGAAGAAACAGGGCATAGAGGACAACACCGATGATTGCCCACATCTTCAACTCCAGAAGAAGTGTGCCTCCATTCATGACTTCATTGAGCGCCACCACGAACAGCCAGATGAAGTACAGTATGGCAAAAAGAACGATTATTTTGAGTGCATCCTTTTGTTTCATCTAAGGAGTTATTTGAAATCCCTTTATAAATTTTTATAACAACTTCCGCAGTTCTCGCCTGCTCATCATGGCATGGGGCAGCCCTTCCTTATAGGTGACATACATGATTGCTCCAGAAAAAACCAGTGCACATGCCGCGGAAACCGATGACATGATATGGTATCCGATGAGGGACGATATCACCGATGCCAGCAGATACAGCCACATCACCGCGCCCATAATCACCGCCACAAAAAAATACTGTTTTCTCATATTCCTTTTTATCCCCGCGGCAATGAACATCCCGGTGGAACCGTTTATCATGAGGGCCGCTATCGGGAGCACGAAGAGCATGGCATTCTCCCATCCCAGTTCCAGGGTCCTGCCGAAGAGAAGGGGGGCAAGGGTGGAGGAAAAGCCGAAACCAAAGGAGGCACCGTACAGCGGCAGGCCCTCGTCAGAGAACTTTTTCATGTTCAGCACCGCAAGTTTTACCAGTTGTTCCAGAAATGAAAAAATGAGGGAAAATACGATGACCACATTGAGATAGATGGCCCCGGTGAGCATCGGGTAGAGGGTCATTCCCTCAATGAGATATATGATCGCCCCGATGATGATGCCGGCGACAAACGTGAGGAAGATGTACCCCTCCTTGAATTTGCCATCATGACTTCCTATTACAAAATATAGCAGGAAGAGGGCGGGTATGATTCCCAGTGGCAGAAGCAGGGTATTCAGTTCCACATGAGCAAATGAGGGAAGTATATAATTGCTTTTGCATGTGCGGAAATGTGGCAGAGGGAGCGACGGATCACCACAACATTTAAGACACATAGTGGATATAGCGGGAGATGGAGGATATGCTCACCTATCTTGGAATAGAAAGCATTGACGAACTTTTCGAGGATATCCCCGAGAAGATGAGAACGGGAGGTCTTGCACTTCCAGACGCGATGGAGGAGAGGGAGGTCGAAGAAAGGATACGGGCACTTCTTGCAGAGAACAAATCATTTTTTGAGATGCCTTCATTTCTGCCCATACTCAAACCCCATTATATCCCGCCCGCGGTGGACGAGATTGTTGCACGGCAGGAGTTTTACACATCATACACGCCCTACCAGGCAGAGGCCTCACAGGGCATGCTTCAGGCGCTGTTTGAATATCAGTCGGTGGTGGCCGAACTCACCGGCATGGAGGTGGCCAATGTATCCATGTACGATTCCGCCACAGCACTGGGAGAGGCGGCGCTCATGGCCCACCGCATCACCGGAAGAAAAAAAATACTTGTTCCCCGCGCCATGTTCTGGCATAAAAGAAGCGTTCTTGAAAACTATGCACGGGGAGCCGCTCTCGAAATTATCGAAATTGACCATGGAGAAGATGGGCTCATGAAGTTGAATTTCAGCGGAGATGACATTGCGGCGATCTACATCGAAAATCCCAATTTCTTCGGTATCATTGACAGAAGATACGATGAACTTTCGAAGATAAAGGAACGGACGGGTGCCCTGCTCATTGCCGGTATTGACCCGCTTCATCTTGCCCTGTTTCACCCGCCATCCCACTATCATGCCGATATTGTTATCGGAGAGGGATATCTGGGAAATCCCATGAATTTTGGCGGCCCTCTGCTGGGGATATTTGCCAGTAAAAAACAGTACCTCCGGCAGATGCCGGGAAGGATAATAGGCGCCACCGTTGACAGGGAGGGCAAGCGTGCGTTCTGCATGACCCTGCAGACACGCGAGCAGCATATCAGGCGCGGGAAGGCCACAAGCAACATCTGCTCCAATCAGGCGCTGTGCTGCATTTCATTTCTCGCCTACGTGGCACTGCTGGGAAGTGGGGGGCTGAGGGGGGTGGCGCTTCAGAACATGGAGAACGCGCATTACATGGCGGAGAGGCTGAAGGAAGTTGGTTTTGAAATGCCCTTTGATGCACCCTTCTTCAATGAGTTTGTGGTGACATGCCCGCTGGAGGGGAAGGAACTCAACAAAAGACTGCTTGCACGGGGGATGTACGGCGGGCTTCCCATTGACCGGTATGTGGCCAAAGGAATGCTGTTTGGCGTCACTGAAATGCATACCAGGGAACTGATGGACGAGGCCGTGGAAACCATGGTGGAGGTGGTGGCATGATGGCATCCCACCGTGAGCCCCTTCTGAATGAACTGGGGAAAAGGGATGGCGAACACCCGGAAACAGATGTGGAGCGAAAGAAACTTCCCCTTCCCGATCTCACTGAGAGGGAGGTGATGAAACACTTCATCCATCTCAGCCAGATGAATTACGGCATTGACTGCGGTTTTTATCCTCTGGGCTCATGCACCATGAAATACAACATGAAACTGCTTGAACGGGTGGTGAAAAACGAAAGGGTCGTGCAGGTTCACCCGCTGCAGGACGAATCCACGGTGCAGGGATGTCTGCACATCCTCCACCATCTTGAACAGATGCTGTGCGAAATCACCGGCATGGATGCCTTTTCCCTTCAGCCGTGTGCGGGGGCCCATGGAGAATTCACCGGCATGCTCATGACACGGGCCTACTTTGAGCAGCGGGGAGAACATCGAACCGAGGTGATTGTGCCCGATTCCGCCCACGGCACCAACCCCGCATCCGCCAAGATGGCAGGATTTGACGTGGTTGAAATACCCTCAAAGGACGGCATGGTGGACATGGATGCCCTCGAGCATGCGCTGAGCGAACAAACGGCTGCGTTCATGCTCACAAATCCCAACACCCTGGGCATATTCGAAAAAGACATACAGCTCATTGCCAGGAAGGTGAGGGAGGCCGGAGCGCTCCTTTACTACGATGGGGCAAACCTCAATGCCATCATGGGGAAAACCAGTCCCGGCGTCATGGGATTTGACATCGTGCATGTCAATCTTCACAAGACTTTCGGCACCCCCCACGGAGGCGGCGGGCCGGGGGCGGGCCCCGTCGGCGTGCGGGAACATCTGGAGGAATTTCTGCCCGTACCCCGTGTGGTGAGGCAGGGAGAAGGATATGCGCTGGACTACGAGCGGCCCCGTTCCATAGGGAAAATGAGCATGTTTTACGGCAACTTTGCGGTGCTGCTCAGGGCATATGCCTACATCCTTCGAAAGGGCAACAGTCTCCAGGAAGTTTCCGAGCGGGCGGTGGTGAATGCCAACTATCTGATGGAGAGGCTTCGCAGCGTCGGGTATGATGTTCCCTTTTACCGGAGGAGGATGCATGAGTTTGTGCTCTCCCTTGCCAGTCTGAAAAAGAAGGGGGTGAGGGCGCTGGATGTGGCAAAACGGCTGCTTGATTACGGCTTCCACCCTCCCACCATATACTTCCCCCTGATTGTGGAGGAGGCGTTCATGGTGGAGCCCACCGAGGACGAGAGCAGAGAAACGCTGGATTCATTTGTCAACGCCATGGACACCATCGTGCATGAGGATGAGAATATTGTGCGGGGTGCCCCCCACCGCATGCCGGTAAAAAGGGTCAATGAGGGACAGGCGGTGAGAAATGCCATACTCACCTGGAAGGATTTATGATGAGATTTTCCAGCCTCTTTATCTGTTCCCTCAGCTGAATGGCCCGCTCAAAATTGAGGGCGTCCGCCTCCCTTCTCATTTCTGCCTCAAGTTCTACCAAAAGAGCGGGGATGTCCTCCTTCGGGATGTGTTTGACATCGGTCACCTCGGTG